>JADGEP010000167.1 GCA_016744275.1 Candidatus Krumholzibacteriia bacterium
CCCTGGCCCTCGTGCTGCCGGTTGCCATGTCTCATGCCGCTGACAACCCCGACTACACCAAGGCCTACGTGCGGTCGGTGAAGATGGCCAAAGGCCTGCAGTCCTACGACCTGACCGGCACCATGTCGATGGCCAACAATTTGAAAGGCCAAACCGGCGGCATGACGATGGACGCCGAAATGGTCGCGGCCGCCCGCTGGCCGGATCGATTGCTCAGCAACCAATCGGGCAGCATGTTCCAGTTGAACCTCGGTACGGGCCCGGACCAGAGCTGGTTTTACCTGGGCCAGTTGGGCAACGCCTACATCGGCAAGCCGGTGCAACTGAGTCGCAACCTGGAAGCGGCCGGAAACATGGAGCTTTCCGAAAACGCGATCTTCAATTTCTACGGCGGTCTCGGCCAATTCCTGCTGGAAGGTGATTTGACCGTGGAGGCCGAAACCGGCAGTGCCACGGTCGAGGTCAATGGCGCGCAGGTCGCGTGCCAGGTCTTCAAGACCTTGGGCCAAACGGAAGCCACCGAGCCGGGGCAGCCTACCCAGGGCCCGCGCACGATGTACTATGATCCGGCTTCGGGGCTGGTGCTGAAATCCGAAGTGACGGTCTATTTTGACAATCAGGGCACGGAGCTCGAACAGACGATCACGTTCGTCATGGATCAATACGAATTGAATGGTGAGGTCGAAGACTCGCGATTCAACTTCACCGCCCCGGCTGAGGCCCGCACGGTCAACAGCTTGGACCGTCTGACCAATCCGGATGCCATGACCGGCCTGCCGGCCCCGGATGTGACCTTCACCGATCTGAAGGGCAATACCTTCGAGTTGTCGGACTTCCGCGGCCAGGCCGTGTTCATTGATTTTTGGGCCACCTGGTGCCCGCCTTGCAAACAGGAAATGCCCCACATCGAGTCGCTCTATCGGGAGTTGGGCAAACAGGGCAAGATCAAGATCATCGCCGCCAGCAGTGAGGATCAGGCAACGATCGAAGGCTTCCTGGCCAAGACTCCGTATTCGTTTCCCATCGTCAAGGTGGCCAGCGAAGATGCTCACAATCTGTTCAAGGCCACCAGCATTCCGGCGGGTTTTGTGATCGATGCCGAAGGAACGATCCGGGCCCACATGATTGGGGCTCAGAGTGAGGCGCAATTGCGGGCGGCCTTTGCCAAGGCTGGTGTGAACTAGATCACCTTCTGAAAACGGCGCGCTGGAAAATATAAAAAGGCCCGAGTCGATTGCCGACGCGGGCCTTTTTTTTGGAACTGCAGGTGGTGCTACTGCCGGTGAATTTCCACCCGGCGATTGAGCGCCCTTCCTTCGGCATTGGCGTTGTCCGCCATGGGAAAGTCTTCACCATAACCAACGGCGACCAGGCGCCCGGATGCGACTCCCATCTGGATCAGTGAAGCCCGCACCGAGTTGGCCCGACGTTGGGACAAGGCGCGGTTGGCCTCGGCATTTCCTGACGAATCGGTGTGGCCCCGAATTTCGATTTTCTCTGCTGGATCGGTGCTCAGAGTATTGGCCAGGTCGATCAGGATGATAATCGACTCGGGCAACAATTCGGCGCTTCCAGAGCGGAAGTTCACTCCCTCGAGCACATCCCCGGTAGGCAATGCTGGCACAAAGACCGCGCCTGTTTCTGCCGTCGGGACTTCGATGGCGCAGCCATTGGCGTCTACCTTGGAGTCTGCCGCGGTGCGGGGGCATTGGTCCTGGCCATCGGGCACACCGTCCTGGTCGTTGTCCAGATCGGGGCAGCCATCCTGGTCTTCCCAGCCATCAATGTCTTCGGCTTCATCGGGGCATTGATCGCGGCCGTCAAAAATGCCGTCGCCATCGTTGTCGGGCTCAGGACAACCGTCTTGATCCTGGTAGCCGTCGAGATCTTCTGCACGTGTCGGGCAGGCATCGTCGGCGTCGGGAATGCCGTCACCGTCGTTGTCCGGATCGGGGCAGCCGTCGTTGTCGTTGTAGCCGTCAAAATCTTCAGCGGCATCCGGGCAGCGGTCAAATTCATCAGGCACGCCATCGCCATCCTGATCGCCCGAACCAAACCACCAGGTGAGGCCGACATAGGCTTCGGCCAACCCGGTGTTGGCATCCACGTGCGCGGGGTCGTCCCAGATGTAGCTCATCCCGATGTTGTCTTTGCTGTTGCCTGGCATGACTTCGTAGCGGGCGCCGATGTTGAAATACAACGCATCGGTCAGCGCCACGTCGAGGCCCAATTCCAGCAGGATGGTGAAGTCGGTGCCTTTCAGATCGACGGGATTGCCGTCGGTATCGTAACCGTTGATGGCGTCACCAGTGGGGAAGTTGCCAACTTCTTCGCCAGCCTTGTCAATGACATGCCAGTTAGTCACGCCCAGGCCGACCCCCAGGATGGGAGTCACCCGCGAGGCGGGAGCAAACCGGTGTTGCAGTTTCAGCGACGGCCGGTAGAGGGTTGTGTAGAGCGGGGCACCACTGGCGCCACTGAAGCCCACTTCTTCACCGGGATACTCGGCACCGGGACGCACGAACCCGTATTGGAAGGCAAAAGCCATATTCCAATGAGGCGAAAGGCCTCGGCTGAGATGAACCCCGCCAAAGTCGTTCATCGTACTGTAGTCCCATTCGCCTTCGACAAGTTTCATCTGGCCATATTCCAGACCAAATCCCCAGCGGCCAGTCAGGTCGCGGCTGGGGCTGGTAATGTCGTCAGCATCGGTGGCCAATGCAGCCGAATTCAACAGGGTCAGCAGCAGCAGAACCACCACAGGAATGAACCGAAAAGATTGTTGGGAATTCATGAGCGCCCTCGGCATTGAAAGACCTCCAGCTCGGTCAGCCAGGCGGGGTCCGGTCTTGCAGAACGGCCCTCCTGGAGAGTTGATATTGCGGGCATCCTAGGCCCTTTGGGTCGATCTGGCAAGCAGGGTTGCGCTCTCCAACCGGTGGTTGCGCCATTTGCCGGACCTGTGTTATTTAATGTCCACACCCAGTGGATCTGCTTACCACTTCTCGCCAGAAGGTGAACAGGCAGTCTTGAACCAATGGAATACACTGGTTGAAGCCATCATGGAAGAGGATCAGCTGCTGCGTCAGTACTTGACCAGCCTACCTCGCAGCGCCCGGGAAGACCGGGGGCCTGACGGTGCGCTCAGCTTCAAGGAAACCCTCGGTCACATTGCATTCTGGGACGATTTCACCGTCCAGTTCTTCCAATGCAAGCTTGATACCGCCACCTGCATGTTGCCCCCTCCGGTAGAATTTGAGGAACGCAGCCGTGAAGCTCTGCAGCGGATCCATCCTTTGCCCTTTGGCGAAGTCCTGGCCCGTTACCTGGAGTCAACCGGAGCGTTGATCGACTTTCTGAAGACTCATTGGGAAAAGCTGACGGAACGGGAACGGCACGATTTCTGGGTGCCATTGAAACATCGCCGCCACCACCGGATCAGTCTGGGCCAAGCGATGGGGTTGAGCTCAGGCGATGAACCCGATGATGGGTTGGAACGGATGGCAGCAGGGGCCTGATCAGACGAGCGTTTTGAATGGGAAATGAAAAAAAGAGCCACCTGAATAATCAGGCGGCTCTTTTGCCGTTGGCAGGATGGCATCCTGCCAAATTCGAACGGGAAACTGAACTACTCCATGTGGAGATTACTCCATATGAAGGTTACTCCATATGAAGGTTCAAGTCTCTGATCACATCTACCGGGATGGGGGTGTTGCCACCATCACCCTTAGGGTAACCGTTTCCGTAGTCGCCAAAAACGCCGAGTTCAACCTTGCGAGTTTTCAACTCAGGCTTGGTGTAAATCTTCTTCTCCATGGAACCCTCCAGCTCCCCAACATCCCAATATGGGAATGGCGGAAAAATGAGACAATCGAACAGTGACCTTCAGTAGTAAGGCCGGGTGCTTTTTCATTGAAGAAGTATTATACCACAAAGAACTCAGATCGTCAATCAAAAGTATGAGAATTTTGATCTTCATTTTCGTTGCCCTGCTGCAGGCTGTACAAACGATAATACAGACCTTTGGCGTCCATAAGAGACTGATGCTTACCCGATTCGACAATTTTGCCGCCGGAAACGACCAATATCAGGTCCAAATCGCGAACAAGTGAAAAACGGTGGGCAATAACCAGAGCCGTGCGACCAGACATCAATTTCTGCAATGCCTGTTGAATGCCCTGTTCGGAGGCTGCATCCATGGCGCTGGTGGGTTCGTCGAGGATCAATAGACCAGGATTGCGCAAAAAAGCGCGGGCCAGGGAAATGCGCTGCTTCTGGCCTCCGCTGAGGCGGGCGCCGGCCTCGCCGCACATGGAATCGAGGCCTTCGGGCATGGAGTCGGCAAAGGCGAGCACACCGGCTTCGTCTGCGGCCTGGCGCACTTCTTCATCGGTGGCGCTCTGCAGGCCAAACCGAATATTTTCGGCCAACGACATGTCGTAGAGCATGGGCTCCTGGGCGACAAAGGCCATGCGGGAACGCAACTCGGCCAATTCAAATTCCGGGTAGGGACGGTCGTCGAGGCGCAACATTCCGGATGTGGGGGGGAACAAGCCCATGATCAATCCGGCCAATGTGGTCTTGCCGGCGCCGGAGGGGCCCACGATTCCCACCCATTGGCCCGGCTCGATGGAAACCGAAACGTCATCCAGAATGCTTTGGTTGGCCGGGGTGCCCGGATACTGGAAAGAGACGTTGTCCAATTTGATGCCCGCGGCACCATGTGCGGGCGCTGGCACGGCGGCGCCTGGTTGCCGCTCCGGCGTGATGGAAAAGATGTCGTCCAGCCGTCCGGCCGCCGCGATGGCGCCCTGGCCGGATGAGTACAAGTTGGTCATCGAAGCCAGTGGCATGGCGACCCGGAAGGCCAACAGGAGAAAGGCCACCAGTTGTCCCCCGGTGGTCTCGCCTTGAGCGGTGAGGGCAAATCCATAGATCATCACGCCGATGAGGCAGATCCAAAGGCTGATCTGGATGCCTGATTCCAGGGCGGCCGACAGCCAGGCCCGCTTCATACCGGCGGACATGTAGGTGGTGATCATGCCGCTGAAGCGATTCTCTTCGTGATTCTGGTTGTTGTACACCTTCAGGGTGCGGATGCCGGCGACGGTCTCCTGCACATGGCTACTGATGCGCCCCAGTTCATCGTACATTTTTCGTGAGAGCTTTTGCAGGCGCGAGCCGAAGATGCGCACCAAAATAATGGTACTGGGAATCAGGAGCAGCACCACGGTGGTCAGGCGCGGGTTCAGGTTGAACATCAGCACCAGAGCGCCAGCCAGAGTCAACACGGCGCGGGCGAGGCTGACGAGACCGTTGGTGAGCAGGTACTGGATGCTGCCCACATCGCTGGTGACGCGGCTGGAGAGGTCGCCGGCCTTTTGGTCGGTGAAATAAAGGCTCGGCAGCTCCAGCAGGTGGGCGAAAAGGCGCTGGCGCAGGCGGGTGACGGTGCGCAGGCCCAGGCGAGCCGAGACGACAGTGAAGGCGAAGGTGCCGCAGAGTTGGAGGATCAGCAGGATGATGAGGAGGGTCAGGTTTTGGCCACTGAGATTGGGAGCGCCACCGGCTGCGGAGTTTATGGTGTCGACGAACTTGCCGGCGAAGACGGGGATGGCCAGGCTGACGGCGGTGGAGGCGATCATGAGGATGGTGGCGACGACGAGGTGGAGTTCCTGGCCACGAAGTAAAGAGAGGTAGGGGCGTAGGGCGGTGAAGCCTTTGCTCTTCTGGGTTGGGGCAGTGTCTTTCAACGTGACTCAAGTCGGCAAAAGGAATCGGACAATGACTGCGTGAGATCGGATTGCATAGTAGTTGGGGTGGTGCGGGTTGTCCATGCTCGGGTGGGTGGGGTTCGTTGGTCTGCCAGGATGCCCGGAAATCGTGGCAACAGGGCCTCAAGCCCGGGATTTCTTCTTCCGCCGGAGCTAAACTGTGGTATATTGCCGCTAAGCCGCAATCGGGGGATTTCGGTGGGACACCGTTTGAGAAAATCCAGCAATTCCAGCTATTTTATACGGAGCATTAGAATGCGAATTCTTCTGGTACTCGCGATGACCTTGGCGGTCTTTTTGGCCGCATTTGCTGAGGCACAAACCTGCGCTGATATTCAATTATATGACCCGCTCACAGGCGCACCAAACAGCCCGTACGATACCCAGGTTGTATCTGTCTCGGGAATTCTCTATGTGGCTGACGGTGTATTTGGTGACGAAACATTCTATCTGATGCAGGGCTCCAGTGGCATCCGTTTTGACCTGACGACCTCGCCGACGCTGATCGAAGGGTCGGAAATCGGGATTGATGGTACGGTGACGACCGCCGATGGCGAAATTATTCTGACCGGGGCCACCATTGCGTATAATTATGGTATTCCAAACGTCGAACCCTCTGTGGAGTCGGTGGCAACGGTCCTGGAACCGTTTACGCGGGTGGGCCAGTTTGTTGCTGTTGCCGGTGTCGTATGTGCCCGGACGGACTCCTCGTTTTGCTTGAGCGATAGCGGCGATACGGTTCAGGTCTGGGTCGACCAAAGCACGAGCATCTCTCTCTCTGCGGTGGCCGACGGAGACACCTGTCGGGTTCGCGCGGCCTGCAGCATGTTCAATGGGGAAATTCGCCTGTTGCCTCGACGCCAGACGGATTTGGTTAAAAATCCAAATTTCGTACGGGTCCAGGTCGGTGGTGACGGCTATTTTGCCACCATCGCCGAAGGCCTTGATGCGTCCACCGTGGGCGATACGGTTTTGGTATCCTGCGGCACTTATTTCGAGCATGACCTGGCCCTAAAAGGGGGAGTCGCGATCCGCGGCGTTTCCGAGGATCCCAGTTGCGTAACAATTGACGCGCAACAGATGGGTGGGGTCTTTGATTTCATCGACGTAGGATTGCCTGAATGGTTCCATCTGGAAGGGTTGACCATCACGGGAGCTGGTGGTCCTGCAAGTGCATTGCGGATCTACATCGACGCAAAAAAACTGAGGGCAGGAGAGAACCCCAAAGTCCCTATACCGATGACCGTTAAGAACTGTGTAATCCGCGACAACGTGACGACGGGCTTCGAGGGAATCATTTACACCTTGGACCTGTTGCCTCCTCTCATCTTCGACAACTGTGTTTTTGCCAACAACAGTTCTGCCATCAGCATGATGAAATTTGAGAGCTCTCTCAATTCGCTGCGCATCGTAGACTGCACATTGGTCGGCAATTCCACTCCCGGAAAATTGGTCCATTACGGGGATGTTGGGACTCCCATGGTGGAAGTCGAGAATTCTATTCTGGCTTTGAATCAGGTCGGAATTTTTGAAGCAGGCGATGGCAATCCTCCGGTATTCACCTGCACCAATATCTACGGCAATTCCGAGGGCGATTGGCTCGACGACATTGCGGCCCAGGCAGACACCTTGGGCAATTTCAGTGCAGATCCGCATTTCTGTGATCTTGCTGGGGGAGACTTTAGCCTCGCCGAAGGGTCTCTCTGTCTGCCGGACAACCATCCTTCCGGCGACCTTTGTGGCTTGATCGGGGCCCGCGGCCAGGGCGCCTGTGGCCCGGTTCCGGCAGAATCGGCTTCGCTACAGGCCAACGTTCTCGGCCATGAAGTCCTGCGCCCCGGCGATTCGGTCGTCATTCAACTGCAGGTTTTTGATGCAAGCGATGGCACTATCCTGAATGAGGGGTTGGCTCCGCAGTTTTTGGCCCCGCCCACCTTGGGCACCGTCACACCGCTTGTGCAACAGCCGGATTCCACCTGGACGGCGCTGTACACCGCTGGGCTGATTGAAGGCGCAGAAGAGGTCATCGGCTCTGATGTCGAATCAGCAACCGCGCCCCACGATACGGTGGCATTGCATATCACCAATTCTGCAATCATCACTGCGGTTGCGGACATTGCCAATGACCAAGGCCGTGAAGTGCGGGTCTATTGGAATGCCGATGTGCGCGATACTCTGGGTTCGGCAGACCCCATTGTTCAATATGTCGTATGGCGCGAAGTGCCCGCGGCGTTGAAAACCACGGATCGCCGTGTCGTGGATCTGGCCATGGCGGCGGCCATGTGGATTGACGCCAAGGGGCGCGCCTCAAATATTCTCGTCCGCGCGCAGCAAACGCTATGGGAACCCGTGGGCCCGGCGGTGCCCGGGATGATGTGGACTCAATACGC
>JADGEP010000168.1 GCA_016744275.1 Candidatus Krumholzibacteriia bacterium
GCCCTTGGCGGAGGGCGCGCTGGTGGCGAAGTCCATGGCACCGTCCCCATCCAAATCCCCCACAACCCGCGCCACCCAACCGAATTGGTCGCCGCCCGCTTCACCCACAAAGGTGTGAAGAAGGCGCGGTTTTTCGACGAACAGATCCGAGCCTGTGACCAACTTGGGCAGCAGGCTCACGAAACGCGCGTCCTTGCGAATGGATTCCAAGTCCGCGTCGGTGGCCAGCAGATTCCGATCTCCGAATCCCTGGCCGATGGCCTTGCCGAGCCATTTGAAAGCCGCTTCGGTTTGTCCCAGGCGCGAAGCGGCGCAGGCCGCGTTGTAGGACGCCGACTTGGAAACGCGTTGGAATCCGGCGGCACGATCATGGGCCGCCAACGCCTCGGCCAAGGGACCATCGTAGCCATAGATGTCTTCCCGGAATTGCAGAACCCCCGCTTCATCCACCCAACTGGTCAGGTACATCAGGTGCACCGGGATTTTCCGGCGCAAACTGAGCCAGCGGTTTTCGCGAGATGCCAACAACTCTTCCAGCTGACCGGGCTCAGGCAGGTGGCGCGACTCTTCGGCCAATAGCAAGCGGGCCAATCCCAAAGGATCTTCGATCCGCACACAGCCCGACGAGAACGGTCTTTTGCGGCTGGCGAATTTCTCCTTGTGATTCGTATCGTGAATGAAGACGCTGAACGGATTGGCGAACATGAATTTGACCTGGCCCAGGGGATTGTCCGGCCCGGGGCTCTGCCGGAACTTGTAGGCCATGTCCCAGGGTTTGATCGCCGTCCAATCCAACTGCATCGGGTCGAGTTCTGCGGCACCGGGCGCCCAGGTATCGTACACGCGGATCACTTGTTCTGAGAGGAACTGGGGATTGTTCATCACCTTGGGCAACAGGTCCCGGCGGGCTAATTTCTGGGGCACATTCCAGTAGGGGTTCACCACCACCGAAGAAATCGCACCGGATAAAATTGGCGTGGGACGCTTCTGCTTGCCCACCACCGCGCGGGTCTTCAAAAGCGTGGTGCCCTGGCGCCGCACCCGTAGCGAAAAATCAGGAATATTCACCGCAATGTGCATCTCGCCCAGATCGGCGGGCAACCAGCGCATCCGTTCCAGGTTCAGTTCGATCTGCCGCACTCGATCGGACGCCGAGACATTCAACGCTGCCAGGGATTCCGGTCCCACCACCGCGTCGGGCGCCAGGCCATGCCGGGCTTGAAACTTTTTCACGGCCCGAACCAAATCCTGATCGTAGAGGCAGGCAACCATCCAGTCGCCTGGGCGGGGAATCATTCTCGCCGCAGGTGCGAGGTCACCACTTGATACAAGTCGCCAACGCAGCGCCGGCACCCGGGGATCAACTCTGCCGGGGCGCAACAAACCGCCCGCGGCGAGGCCCACAAATTCGCCGGCCTCTCGCCGCGCCCGCGCCCGTCGCAAAGCCTCCTGCAATGCCGCATAATCCAGTTGCGATTGCAAGGGGCTGCCCGTGAAGAAGTGTTCCGGCAGGCGGCGTTCGGGTGCATCCTGGACCAGCACCTTCTGCAATCCATCCAGAACGAATTGGCGGCGGTCGTCCTTGATCCATTTTGCGGGCATCAGATCGGTTGCCAATCGGCCACCAGCCCGGTCCAGGCCATAGCCCAGAAAGGCATCGGTCAGGAGGTGCTCCCGGTAGCGGATGTCGTCTTCGGTCAGAACCCGATTGAGCATCAGGGCAGACGAGACCGCCGACATGTCAGCCAGAACTTCACCGTGGTAATCCGAAGGGTTCAGGCCATGCGCGGCAGCGGCGGCCAATTCTTGCAGAAGGGATTTGCCCGCGGCATTCCACCCTTGGCTGTCGGTCCAGAGGGGTGCTCCATCGCGGGCCATTTCAACGGCCACCACGACTTCAGGAAAGCGCAGGCGCGGTTCCGGGCGGCCATTGGCGCCGGGCTGGGCCGAAGCCGCCGCAGCGCCTACCAGCAGATACACAGCAATGCCCAAAATGGTGAAACGCAGAAGATGCCGGTTCAGCTTCATGTCGGAAATTCAGCTCAATGCCCTGGCCGTCCGTGACCTCACCCAAAACGCAGATCCGACCCGCATTTGATCCCGATTGCTGTTTTCATAATTATACAGCATCTCCGATTTTTTGTATAGCCCCTTTATTCATTACAGGTTAGAGAAGCGCCGGCCCGTCGCTTTCTTTATCTCCCGGCATCAAATCCCGACCATTGGACCCCCGCGAGGTCGGCCAGGTTCCGGTCCCAGGTGGCCAGATCATCCTTGGCAAACTGGTTCAGGTGGTCGTGTCCACAAGCACGCGCCATGACCTGCATGAGCTCTACACTGGCTCCAAAAAAGTTGGACAGGCGTTGGGCCGCCACATCGACTTTCAACTTCTGGCGCAACTCCGGTTTTTGCGTGGCGATGCCCGCCGGGCAGAGATTGGTGTTGCAGATGCGCGCGCCCACGCAGCCAATGGCCTGCATCGCCGAATTCGAAACCGCAACGCCATCGGCCCCCAGGGCCAAGGCCTTGGCAAAATCCGTGTGGGTGCGCAGGCCGCCGGTGATGATGAGCGTGACTCGGCCACTGGCTCCCACTTTGTCCAGGTGGTGCCTGGCTCGGGCCAAAGCCGGGATGGTCGGCACCGAGATGTGATCGCGAAACAGCAACGGGGCAGCGCCGGTGCCGCCACCGCGACCGTCGAGAATGATGTAGTCGGCTCCCGCGGTCACGGCAAAGTCGATATCCCGCTCAATGTGCTGGGCGCTCAACTTGTAGCCGATGGGAATGCCCCCGCTGATTTCACGGACGCGGTCGGCAAAACGGGAAAAGTCCACCACGGTATTGAGGTCCGCGAACGTTGGCGGCGAGACGGCAGGCTGCCCCTCGGGAATGCCGCGCACTTCGGAGATGCGTCCCGTGTTTTTATTGCCCGGCAAATGGCCGCCGGTTCCGGTTTTGGCCCCCTGACCGCACTTGAAATGGAAGGCTTGGACATTTTCGAGCAGAGACTCCTGGAAACCAAATTTGGCCGATGCCAATTCGTAGAAGTAACGACTGTTGGCCGCCTGCTCATCCGGCAACATGCCGCCCTCGCCAGAACAGATGCCGGTGCCGGCCAATTGCGCTCCCGTGGCCATGGCTACTTTGGCCTCCTCGGACAAGGCGCCAAAACTCATGTCACTGACAAAGAGGGGAATCTTGAGGTGCAATGGCTTTTTGGCTTCCGGGCCAATGACCAATTCGGTCCCCACAAGGATACTTTCCAACAGCGGCTTGGCCGCCAATTGGGCCACCATGAACTGGAATCCGTCCCAATCGGGCAACTCTGAGCGCGGCACACCCATGGCCCCCATTTCGCCATGGTGTCCCAGCTTGCTCAAGCCATCGCGCGCCAATTGATGTATGAAGGCCACGGTGGGTTCCGCCGGCGTATCAACCGGTTCCGGCATTTCTGACGCTCCTTCACGAGGCGCGAGAGCAAATTCCTGGCCCACCAATTCCTGCGGTACTTTGGTGTGAGAGCCGTCGCAATAAGGAGCGTTGCCGGTCTGCTTGCACTGGCAGAAATGGGTCTGGCCGGCGCTGTCGATCACGAACGATTCCGGCTCAAAATCCGTTCCAAGGTGTGAACCGTCGCATTGCGGTTGGTCGCCCGATTTCCCACAGGTGCAGTAGTAAATTTCTTCTCCCGCCGCGATTTCCAGGGCAATGGGTTTGTTGTTGGCAACGGTGGGCTTATTCATGTTGGCATCCTTTGACGATTCATCGGTGATGGGACAGCCCGGCGGGCACCTGCGTTTCAAATTAGTCGTGATTTATGAGAATGGCGATCACCAGCCCGGCCGCTGCTCCCAATCCGGCGGTTTCAGTTCAAATCAAACACCAGAATTTCGGCCTGATCCACACCCACCAACTCCAAGGCTGATTCTTCGCTGACCGCCAAGCCATCACCCTGAGCCAACAGTTGCCCGTTGGCCGTCAGGCTTCCCCTTGCCACTTGCAACCACAGATGCCGGCCGGGATTCACATCCATGGTCAACGTTTCACCCTTAGCCAACAGGCTGGCATAGACCCGGACGTCCTGGTGGATCCGCATGGCGCCCGCTTCGGCATCCGGCCCCGCGATCAGTCGCAGGCGGCCTTGTTTTTCTTCGGCAGTGAAAGTCATTTCTTCGTAGCCCGGCTCCAGGCCTTTCGCCTCGGGCAGAATCCAAATCTGCAGCAGGCGCAGTGGCTCTTCGGCCGAGGGGTTGAACTCGCTGTGGGCCACGCCGCGACCAGCGCTCATGCGTTGCACATCTCCCGCCCGCAACACCGAGCCCGAGCCCAGGCTGTCCTTGTGCTCCAACGCTCCTTCCAAAACGTAGGTGATGATTTCCATGTCCTTGTGGCCATGGGTGCCAAACCCCTGGCCCGGATCGATGGTATCGTCATTAATCACCCGCAGGGAGCGAAAGCCCATGTGCTCGGGGTCGTGGTAGCCCGCGAATGAAAATGAGTGATTGGCCTTCAACCAACCGTGATCAGCGTAGCCCCGTTCGTTTGCTGGTCTGACGCGCAACATGATTTGATCCTCTCGTTCTTCAGCTTCAATTTCTTCTATATTTCAGGCTCACCAGGGAGCTCGTTTATCATCACCATCACATTGTACGTTTAAACGTTGTTTGTTGCAACGTATATTTTCATAACCGCATGACAACCAAAACACGAAAACCGGCCGCCCAAAGGCAGCCGGTCAATCTCGACTCCAACCGAAGAATCTTCAGTTCAAAGGCCCTATTCGGCCTCGGCAGGCGTTTCCTGCAATTCGCGCCAGTCATTCATCTCGCGCATGCGGCGCCGGAACTTGTAAGGCGCTTCAAAAGCCACCGGCCCGACAGTACGTGAAGCGGCCAACACGGCTTCGGATGCTTCGGGCAAACCGTTGTCCCCATAGTGGCTCACGGTTTCCACCGCAAAGCCGCTTTTGACTGCCAGCACGGAATAGTTGCGGCCGTTGACAAAGAGATAGCCCAAAGTGCGGCCATATCCGTCGGGTTCGGCCGAGCGCAGCAATTCCACCTTATCCGCCATGGCAAAAACACCCTTGGCAAAGGCCGTCGCCTCCGGACCATAGGGTTGGTCGTCATACCAGCCCATGGAGTGATGAGCCACCTCAGGCGTGTCGATACCCAGGATCCGCACCCGCTCGGAGTCCTCGTCGCTCCACCGAATGACCACCGTATCGCCGTCGCCCACATCGATCAGGGCTGGGTCCACCGGAACCCGTTCCAGAGTCGTCCGGACGGGCACGTCTTGGGCCGGGCTGGATTCCTCGGCAACAGCCAGGGTCGAAAGCAACAACAGGGCAATCAGAGCAAATGGGCGCAATGCATTGGGGAGCATGAGATCCTCCGTATCATGGGGTTCTACCGTCAAATTCATTCCTCAGGATGATAACAGCTGGAAGCCGAACATGACAGCCAGACAGGGCGCACCGGCATCAAATGGCTGGCGGGCAAACAAAACAGGGAACCAGCAGCCGCTCGATACGACTAGCCCTCCCAACGCACAAACAATTCGACACACAACCGAGGCTGACTCACGCGGCCTCTCTTCAACTCGCAGGAGCCCGTCCCAATGAACCGCACCTTACGCTTCGCCCTGGCCGCCACTTTATCCTGCGCCCTTCTGGCCTGTTCTTCGTCCAATGACCCGGTCGCGCCCAAGCCAACAACGGAACTGAAAGCCGCAGGCCGGATCATCCTGCCGGCGGGTCTGGGCACCGACCCGACGGTCTATTCGGTCATCTGTGGCGCCGACAGTTCGGGTATCGGCAGCGACGGCGCCTTCAGCAGCGCCGTGGAAAGCGGCGGCCCGAGCCTGGCCATCCTGCGCGATTCGTCGGGCAACGCCGTGCTGTTTGGTTTTGTGGATCCGGAAGCACCAGCGGCCACAGCCAACCGCATCAGCAGCCATGAGACTGCGGTGGCGCTCCTCTTCTTCGCGCTGGAAACCTGGGGCTTGAACGGCGACGAACGCGCGGCCGTCGTGACTGAATTGCAAACGCATCCGGCCACCCAGACCTTGGCCCTGGCCATCGAAACGGAACTGGCGCGCAACCCGGGCGCCCTGGCGATGGACGATTCTCCGGTGCTGCCCCACATTGAAACGGCCATGGTGACCATCCGGGGGACAACCAAAACCCGGCTGGCCATCGAAGGCGGCACGGCAGACAAAGCGGAGAACAGCGCCATCAAGGCCGAGCCGTCGGCGGCGCAAAGTGGCGTGCTGGTTGGGCCCAACACCGCCAATGAGGGCACCGGGCTGCAGATCACCAACCAACGACGGCGCAATCTCTGGTATTACTCCTACAAGGTGGGATACGAAGATGAGGAAGGGAACACCTTCGATGTCGACCCGCCGCTGGCGATCCGCGACGGCTTTTTGACGGGCACCGGTGGCCTGCAGAGCTCGTCGGCCATTTTGGTCGACTGGGCCACTGGCAACATCGACTTCAACGACAAATCCCTCGCAACGCCGATTGATATGAAGGTCAGTCCGGGCGAAGCCAAGGCCTTCTTTGATGTCGTGGTTGCCGGGGCACACGTGCCAGGTACCAACAGCCCTCCGGCCTGGTACGATAGCAGCAATCCCCTGCACGCCGAGTGGCGAACGTCGGCCGACCAAATGACGGCCCTGACCTTCGTCAAGGATGTCTTTCTGCCGGTCTTTTTCAGCATCGTGCGTCCGTTGCAATCCCTGTCCCTGGATATCAATCCCCTTGAGGCCGCGTCCATGGTCGAGACCCTCGTGGCGACAGTGCCCGGCGTCGGCCAACAGCTCATCGACGGCGAGTACCTCAGTGCCGCCTACACCATCATCAAAAGCGTTCCCTCCAATGCCGACTTGCGCCAGGAACTCATCGATAGCATTGGCGGTTTTATTGGCAGCAGCAGCCTCTTCGATGTGGACGGCGCCCTCGAACTTCTGAAATCGGTCAACATGGCTGCCCTGATCGTCGATCTGGGATTGCAAGGCTTTGATACGTTCTGGATCTTTGACGACATGCTGGATGCCCACATCATGGACCGCTGGGAGGTGACGGCCATCCCGGTCACATTGCGGCTGGCCACTGAACGCGACGTGATCAGCGCCGCCGAACCCGACACCCGTATAACGGCACGCGTGCCGGGATATCCCGAGAACGAGCCCTTCTGCTTCCACTGGAGTTTGACGGGTGAAGGCGAGCTTTCAGACTTCCTGGGCCAGACGATCAGCTCAGGAGAATCGATGATGACCACCGAGCGCGAGGTTCTCTTCGACATCGACCCCGACCAGATCCAGGCCGGAGTTCTGGCCGACGTCGAATGCGTGGCCTACTTCCCCGTCAGTGGCGAGAGCTGCTCGGATGACGGCGGGCGCGCCGGAGAAGGCACCATTTCCGTCATCGGCGAAGCGGAAGGCTGCGGGCTGCGCATTTCCGCCTTCCGCGATGCCATCTACACCAACAAATTGTCCGCCACGGTCTCGGCCACCGGTTGCACCGATGTCGAAGTCGGTTGCCTGCGCTACACTCTGGATGGCCCCGGTTGTCTGCGGTTGGAAGCAGAGGGTGGCTGCGGCGGTGCTTCGGACCAACCCCTGGTGACCAACCAACGCATGATTTTCTACGAAGTGGACACGCTCGCGCCCAACGCAGTCGGCACGATCACCGTGGAATTCTTCGACGCCGATTGTGGAGCAATCGTCGGCTCAACCACCCTGGATGTGGCCTCGGTGGCGATCCCCCACCGCGACGAAGAATGGACCGACCCCTGTGAAGAGAATTCATTGGCCACGCCCTATGAATCCTACGAACTCGACCTCTCCAGCGCGACGGTCAATGTGCAAGGCCAGATCGGCAGCGTGATCGAAATCGAGATTGATCTGGTGATTCCCGATAATACGGACAGCAAAAGTGTGTTGTTGATCTTGCCGGCCTTTTGGCCCTTTGATCGGGACGACATCCACTTCAGCAGCGACCAGGTCAGTGTGAACCAGGTGGGTTCCTACGAAACTACGATTTTCGACATCGGTTTTGATTTGGGCTGGCCGCGGGCATTCATCGATGGAAACCGCATCGTGCTGTCGACAAGAGTCGAAAGCTTCACCGTGTTTGTGCCCACGGAGCCGTACCGGAA
>JADGEP010000169.1 GCA_016744275.1 Candidatus Krumholzibacteriia bacterium
GCGTTGAAGATGCCTATATTCACTTCAACAACATCGGCGGCAAGCAATTTGACGTCATGGTTGGTCAGTTCCAGACCTCGGATCCGTTGATGAAGCGCGAACTGCGCCTCACCTATGACGACTACCAGATCTACCGCACCAAAATCGGAGACTCGAGCAACGATTTGACCTATGACCGCGGCGTGATGGTGACCTACGATTTCGAGTCCACCGGTACCGGCCTGGTCGGTTTGGTGGTCAATGGCAACGGCAAGCCCGACGCTGAAGAGAATCGCAAATACGACAACGACAAGTACAAGAACTACGGCTTCCGCGCAATCCAACGGGTGGCTGACCCGATGAACGTGGGCTACTACTTCTACACTGGCAAAGAGTTGGGCGAATCCGGATTCAAAAATGAAGTGACGTACCACGGCCCGGATTTCACTTTGGGCAACGGCATGTTTGACCTCACCTTCCAGTACCTGTTCCGCAAGGACACCGATCCGAATTTCACAGGCATGGACGTTGATGTGGAAACCCAGGGCTTGGTGGCTGAACTGGTCATCGCGCCCCAGCGAGACCGTTCCCGCAACTACTTCACCCTGCTGTACAACCAGATCGATTCCGACTGGGACCAGCACGATTACGAAACGTACACCGTGGCGGCGACTCGCCTGATGGCCCGCAACGTGCGCGCGACCGTGGAGTTCACGCGCAATGTTGAATTGGAGACGAACCGTGGTGTGATCGGTTTGGTGACGGGCTTCTAAGCCTGCGCAGGCACACCTGTTCTTATCCTCGAAAAAACACGGCCCGCCACAAGGTGCGGGCCGTGTTATTATTGAGAGAGCCACCCGGCTCTGAACTCGAGGGAAAGAAGCTTCCAATGCCGATGGACTCTGAATCCGAACAACTGTGGGAAAACGTCGCTCCAGACCTGCAACCGCTGTGCCGAAAACTGCGCGAGTTGGTGGTGGGTCTTGACCCGCAATGCACCGAAATCGTGTGGCTGAAGCAGGGCATTGCCAGCTACGGCGTGGGACCGAAGAAGATGTCCGAGCATTACGTATACATCGCCCCGAAATCCCAACACGTCAATTTTGGCTTCTATTACGGAGCGAGCCTGGATGATCCTGCCGGCCTGATGGAAGGCTCCGGTAAACAAATGCGGCATATCAAGCTTCGAAATCCGGCTGAGGCTCAGTCTGCGCCAATGGAAGCCTTGATCGTAAAAGCCATTGCCGAACGGAAGCAGGCCTTGTCGTGATTGCGCTCAAGAACGCACTCTGGGTCTTCTGCTTCTGCGCGATGCCGCTGACTGCCGTGGCTCTCGATACAGTCGAAATCCTGTCCTCCACCGCCAGTTTACGTGAAGAATCATTCGGCTCCTCGTCGCCCACACCTGCCTGGTGCTGGTGGGAAAACGACCCTCTCGTGCCGGGCGAGATTCAGGCGACACAGTCCGACGGATATGGGAACTACGGATGCCTGGAGCAATGGTTTGTGCACTGCGACAGCGACAGCCTGGTTTTTCGGGGAAGCTGGTCGGCGGTGGAGTCGAACAACTTTTCTTCATCCCACTATGCCGTAGAGCTGACCAGCACCGTGCGCCTGACAGCCATCACGGTGCTGTACGCCTGTCGCCAGGTCGAGGGTGACCTGGAAGACGATGAACACATCCTGACGATCGCCGCTGTGGGTGGGGATATGACGCCGTTGCTGGCGGCTGGTTCGGCTTTGGATGAGGTCACCCGAGCGTTTTTGCCGGGTGAGTACGAAGTAAAGCTGAGGGTCAATGCCCGCGAAGTCCGCAGCGCCGATGCCGGCCGCGACGCCTATACAGGCCAGGTCCGGTTGGTGTGGGGTGACCAGGGGCCGGTGGCCGAATCAGCCTTGAGCTGGGGAACACTCAAGGCCTTGTATCGATAGTGCTTTCTAGACCGCAAACCGGAAGTGCATGATGTCGCCATCCTTCACCACGTAGGACTTGCCTTCCAGGCGCATCAACCCGGCTTCCTTGACTGCCTGCTCACCTTTGTGAACCATCAGCGCGTCATAGTGGTAGACATCGGCCTTGATGAAACCGCGCTCGAAATCGGTGTGGATTACGCCTGCGGCCTGGGGCGCGAGGAAACCTTGGTGGAACGTCCAGGCCCTCACTTCTTTTTCGCCGGCGGTGAAATACGTGCTCAGCTTCAACAACTTGTACCCGGCCCGGATGACCCGATTCAAGCCCGCTTCTTCCAGGCCCAGGTCGGCCAGAAATTCAGCCTTATCTTCGCCTTCAAGTTCAGCCAACTCAGCCTCGATGCTGCCACAGAGAGCCACCACTTCAGCGCCTTCAGCCGCGGCATACTCGCACACTTTTTGGTAGTGCTTGTTTTGCGTCGGGTCGGCCAAGTCCGTTTCGTCCACGTTGGCCACAAAGAGGCTGGGCTTCTGCGTGATCAGGGCAAGGTCACGGATCAATAGCAGGTCATCGGGCTTGATATCCATCGAGCGCACGGGTCGGCCCGCTTCCAACACCGGCCGCACCTGCTCCAAAACCGCCTGGGTTTTGAGGGATTCCTTGTCGCCGCTGCGCGATTTTTTCTGCACCGTTTCGATGCGTTTGTTGACCGACTCCAGGTCGGCCAGGATCAATTCCAACTCGATGACTTCAATGTCCCGGATGGGATCAACCGAACCATCGACGTGGACGATCTCTTCATTTTCGAAACAGCGCACGACGTGGGCGATGGCGTTGGTCTCGCGAATGTGACCCAGGAATTTGTTGCCCAGGCCTTCGCCCTTGGAGGCGCCGGCCACCAATCCTGCGATGTCTACAAAGACCATCGTGGTGGGGATCAGTTTCTGGGGCGGGATGAATTTGGCGATTTCATCCAGGCGTTTGTCCGGCACGCTGACAACGCCTTTATTGGGTTCGATGGTGCAAAAGGGAAAATTGTTGGCTTCAGCCTTGTTCGAAGTCAAGGCGTTGTAAATGGTGGACTTGCCCACATTTGGCAGTCCCACAATTCCACATTGAAAACCCATTCGGTGAGGCCCTTTCGACACACGTATCCATCCGGATGCACGCTTCAGTAAATGTTGCCCATGGAGATCAGATGAGGATCAGACTCCGGCTTTGCCACAGATTCGTGGTCAGCCGACCGATACCTGCACCCCCAAAAAAGCGCGCTTTGGCCGAGACGCAAGTCCTTTTGTCATTTTGGTGAGAGCTGTGCGGGCGGTCATGGAAAAAGGGCCGGGATTTCTCCCGGCCCATATCGTTGGTGTCAATCGCGGTCGCGGTGTCTAATCGTCGTAGCGATCATGGTCACGATAGTCGTTGTTGCGATGGCCATCTCCCCGGTAGTAGTCGGTGCCGCAGCGCTGGTCGTAACGGCTCGCGTTCACATACTTTCTCCAGGACTTTTTGTGTTTTGCCGCCCGAACCATCTGGCGGGGCAGTTCGTACCAGCGCCCGATTTCGGTCCAGCGATAGCCCTGGCTCTTGAGCTTCAGTAACCGGCGTTTGGGGATGCCGGTGTACGAAGACAGGCGTTGGGCGATCTTGCGGTCCCGTTTGCTGACGCGGTATTCGACGTGGCGTCGGACCGGCAACGGGGCTCGGCGCACGGTGCGCAAACGTTCGGAATGTCCCGTGTCGACTCGCACCACACCATAGGGAGTGCGGACCTTGGCCTTCACACGAACTCCCGCTTCCGCCTCATTCACGGCGCCGAACAGGAACAGTGCGATTGCCGTCAGACTGAGCACGCTCCAGATGATGATGTTGGTTTGTTTGGTTTTCATTGTCGTCCTCCTCTTTCGGCTTCCCGTTGTGGGTTGCAACTGTGAGGACTATCGCAATGGTTGTGCCTTGACGCTGGGGTCTAGGTAACTCCTAAATTATAAAGCAAATACAAGGTTTTAGCCGTTTTTAGTTGACCCCCAAAATGCGTCCACAAATAAGGACACGCTCCAAATCCGCCGCGACACGTGTACCTGAGAGTACGTTTTTAGGGCCCACGGGCCCCGATTCCGTCAACCCCGGTTGACATCTCACCTGAGTGGTTTGATTTTTCCTCAGATTATGATAAAATTGAGGACGAGATTACTGATCGAATCCACGAGTTCCTATGCTGCCGTCATCCATTCTGGTGCGATGGTCCTGCGAAGCTAAGAGCTCTTACGCCCGAGGTCCCGGAATGAACAAATTTTTCGCGCATCTGATAACCGTCCTGTTGGTCCTGTCTGCTCTGGCTCCGGCCGCTTTGGGAGATGTCCTGATCTCTGAGCTCTGCGATCCGCGCACGGACTATCTCACTGACCGCTACATCGAGATCTACAATTCCGGTCCAGCTGTCGTCGACCTGAGCGGTTGGCAGATCGTGGCGGTGGGCAATGGCTCTGATATTTTCACCTGGAATCTCTCGGGATCCATCGCCGTGGGGCAGGCGCTGGTCGCCGGCGACGCCACCACCGTGGATGTCTTCCAAGTCGATTTTCCCCAGGAGGCCTGGTCCGATTCAGACGCCACCTGGAACGGCAATGTCAATGACGGCGCCAAGCTGAAAAACATTTCGGGAGCCACCGTGGACAACATTTCGGTGCCGTCCAACAATTTCGAAAACGCGACCATGGTGCGCGTCGACACCGTGACGTCGCCCAGTGCCGTCTTTAATCTCGCTGAGTGGACTTCCACTCCTGTACTGACACCGACCGAGGCCACCCCGGGCGTGCACAACCCGGTGATCGCAGCTGGTCCTGTTTTGGGCGCCATCACCACCGTACCTGCAGCGCCCCTGCCGGGCCTGACCACTGGCGTGGAAGCTGTCGTGACCGACGCGGTGGCCAACATCACCGCCGTGACCCTGAACTGGGGCACGCTCTCGGGTTCCCTGACCAACGCCATCGCCATGAACAACACCGGTGGCGACGTCTTTGCCACCGCCACTGCCATTCCTGCGCAGATCGCTGGCGCCACGATCTACTACACCGTGACGGCCGACAATGATCTGCCTGATCAGACGGTTTCCGATGAGTTGAGCTTCAGCCTGCCCTACACCGTTACCATCCAGGACATCCAGGGCTTGGGCACGGTTTCCCCTCATGTCGGTCATGAAGTGATCGTCTCGGGTGTAGTCACCGCCGACTTTGGTTCCAGCTTTGTCATTCAGGATGGCTCCGGCCAACGCAGCGGCCTCTGGGTCGAAGGTGTGGCGGCGCCCGCACTGGGCATGAACGTTGAGGTGCGGGGCCAGGTGCAGGAACTGGACAGCAATACCACCGTCACCGGTGCTCAGATCAACAGCACGGTGGCCGGTTCGATGCCCGCCGCTGAAGTGTTGACCACCGGCGCCGCTGCCACTGAAGACTGGGAAGGCGTGCTGGCTCAAGTGCTCAACGCGGCTTGCACGGTCAGCGATCAGACCACCCCGCGCTGGGTGGTCAGCAATACCGGTGGCACCGTGGATGTCGACGATTTGGGCGTAAGCCCAGGCCTGGTTCTGGGCACCAACTATGACGTGACCGGCCCGCTGAGTGGCCGGATGTCCGCCTGGGGCCTGGTGCCGCGCACCGCTGGCGACATCGTCTTTGTCAGTGATACGACCGCACCGGCAGTTGTTTCGACCACGCCGGCGCCAACCTCCATTCAAGTGGTGTTCACCGAAGACGTTTCCATGGCCACGGCGCAGAACGCAGCGAATTATACCTTGGCTTCTGGGTCGGTCTTGAGCGCGGTCCTGGCTCCGGCCGATGAAGTGACGCTGACGGTTTCATTCCTGCCGACCGGCGCCAATACCCTGACGATCAACGGTGTGACGGATTTGTACGGCAACACGGCGTCCAGCCTGGTGGTGCCCTTCAATTATTATGGCGGCAACATTCCTCTGGGCTACTACGATCAGGCCGAAGGTTTGCTGGGTGAAAACCTGCGCGGTGCTTTGCACAGCATCATCGACAACCACAACTCGGTCAGCTACTCCGGCCTGTGGTCGGCCTTCTACACCACCGATGACAAAGACAACGGCAAGGTGTGGGACATGTACTCTGACGTGCCGGGAGGCACCCCGCCTTACGAATACACCTTTGGCTCGGATCAAGGTGGTTCCGCCGGTACCGAAGGCACGGGTTACAACCGCGAGCACTCCTGGCCGAGCAGCTGGTACGGCGCCTCGTCACCCATGTATACTGACATCTTCATGGTCGTCCCGACAGACAATGATGTGAACAACAAGCGCGGCAGTTATCCCTTTGGTGAAGTCACGTCGCCGAGCCACACTTCACTCAACGGCTGCAAGGTGGGGCCCTGTACCTACCCGGGATATACCGGCACCGTTTTTGAGCCCATCGACGAATACAAGGGCGACTTTGCCCGGGCCTATTTCTACATGTCGACGCGCTACTACGGCGAAGACAGCGGATGGCCCGGAAGCCCGATGGTTTCGGGTGCCAACCTGCTGCCCTGGGCCGAAGCCATGCTGCTGGAATGGCACGCCGCCGATCCGGTCAGCACCAAGGAGATCGATCGCAACGAAGCGGTCTACGCCATCCAGGGCAACCGCAATCCGTTCATCGACCGGCCGGATTTCGTGATCAGGGTATTCCAGCCCGAGTTGAGCCCGGTGCCGCATCCGTCGTATCCGGCCGCTGTTGTCTTGCACCAGAATGTGCCCAACCCGTTCAACCCCACCACGACGATCAGCTATGAGCTGGACACCGCGGGCCCGGTTGACCTGCAAGTGTTTGATCTGGCCGGACGCCTGGTGAAGACCCTGCATCACGGCACCGAGTCCGCTGGACATCACGAAAAAGTCTGGCAAGGCCGCGACCGCTTGGGCCGCCCCGTGGCCACTGGTGTGTACTTCTACCGTCTGCGCGCAGACAACGAAGTGCAAACCCGCCGCATGCTTTTGGCGAAATAGTTTCTGTCTGTACGGCCCCCTGTCGGTTCTTCCGACAGGGGGCTTTTTTATGCGGCGGGGATAAGATCATCAGGCCCTGGCCGGAAAGTCCCGTTTTGGCCCCGTTTTTGCTAATTTGATAACCGTGTTCTATATTGTTGACCATAAAACAGAGTCTAGACACGCGCGGCCCGTTGGTGTGGCCGCCATAAAAGCTGCCGCGATTTTTTGCATGCCGCTCGGTTCTCAGCCAGCCCGAGATCCCCTTAATCCGGGGCGTTTTGGCCTCCCTGAGTCCGCACCGAGACCAAGCTGCCCCAGATCCCGGATCAACGAAACAGGAACCCATGTCCACCACGAAATTTACTGACCTCGGGCTGAGTGAGCCCGTATTGCGGGCCCTTGCGGATTGTGGCTATTCAGAGCCCACGCCCGTTCAAGAAGCCTCCATTCCCATTGTCATGAAGGGCAGCGACTTGATCGCCAGCGCCCAGACCGGCACTGGCAAAACAGCCGCCTTCATGCTGCCGGTGATTGACGACATCGCGACCCGCCCGTCTTTCAAAGGCGACGCCCCCTTGGCCCTGGTGCTGACTCCAACTCGCGAACTGGCCTTGCAGATCGACGAAAACGTGCGCGAATACGGCAAGTACGTGGGCACCCGCACTTGCGTGGTGCTCGGCGGCGTTTCATCGGTGCCCCAGATCGAAAGCCTGCGCCGCGGCGTAGACGTCGTGATCGCCACGCCGGGTCGCTTGATCGACCTGGTCGAACAGGGCGAGATGATTTTGGATGATGTCGATTTTTTCATCCTGGATGAAGCCGACCGCATGCTCGACCTGGGCTTCGTGCACGACGTGCGCCGGATCTCTGATTGGGTGCCGCGACCCCGCCAGACGCTGTTGTTTTCAGCGACCATTTCGGCAGGCGTGCGCAGCCTGGCTTCGACGTTGCAAACCGATGCTGAGAGCGTTTCGGTGGCGCCGCCGGCAGCGGTGGCCGACAACATCGACCAGCAGGTCATGTTCGTCGAAAAAAAGGACAAGGCGGATTTGTTGGTTGACCTGCTGCGGGTTGACGAGCAAGAGCGCATGCTGGTTTTTACCGGCACCAAAATCGCCGCCACTTTGGTGGCCCGGCAATTGGAACAGGCTGGAATCCGGGCTGAGGCCATCCATTCGAACAAAACCCAAAGCCAACGCCAACGTGCCCTGGAC
>JADGEP010000016.1 GCA_016744275.1 Candidatus Krumholzibacteriia bacterium
GAATCAACCCCGAGCCGCAAGACCTTGATCACCACTTCCTGATCAAACTCCCCGTCGGTTCGGCGACCGCGATACACAACGCCCATGCCCCCGCGTCCGATTTCCTCACCCACTTCAAACGGCCCCAGAATCTGGCCAATCAGGACGTCAGCCATGCTTTCGGCCAAAAGCCGAGGTGCCGCCTGTGGCAAGGCCTGCTCAAACGTCTCACCCGCCAATTCGTGAGAATGCAACAGCTTACGCAACTGTTCCCGATCGCTGTCAGTCAGGCCATCTTCGGCAGCAAGCCAGTCGTTGCGTTCGGCGGGAGCCAGATCAAGCAGACGATCAAACCAAGGCTCAAGGCGTCGCCAATCATCCGGGGAAATTTGGGTCACGGAATCTCCTGAGAGGTTGAAGTCGGTCCACCTGACTATATCACGAGATGGGCGCGTTGTCCGAAACAGAACAGTTTGGCCGGATTCTTTGAATTCTTACGTCTTAGAAAATACAGATCGCCTGCACCACTGTGCATCGCCCTTTTCTCTCGATTGTGAGGACCCCTTGAAATTTGCCACTGGGATTTTTGTTCTGCTCGCTTTGCCTCTGATGACCGCCTTGCCGGCAACCGCAGGCCTTGAGCTGGTTGCCGAAGTCGATTTTGAATCTGATACTCTGGGCGCCCATCCGGACGCTTCACTGGCGGCGGGTTTTTTTCCAGGTCTATTGCAGGGAATTGGAAACTATAGTGTGGTCGATGACCTGAATGTGATGACGGGCCAAGCCCTCCGGGCCGTGAGGCCGTCGGGTTCCGGGAGTTTCAATTTTGGCCTGAACTTGCCTGCTGAGGCCTACTTAAGCCAGAGCGTCCGGATGAGATGGCGCTTCGTTCCCGTTTCCGGGCCCTGGATGTTTGTCATACTACGAGGACCCAACCTGGCCATTCATGGCTCATTGTCCCTGACTCCCAATTCGATTTTGTTCAGCACCGGTTGGGGTTCGCAAAACAACATCCTCGTTGGTTCCTACACTATTGGTGAGAGTGTCGACTTCGACTGGGTTCTGGATCGCGAGACCGGCATACAGTCACTGTCGCTCAATGGTGTTGTTGTCGTCGACGCCATGGCCACGACATACAAATCTCCATTGGTCAATGCGACGCAACTGGCATTTGAAGGCGCCCAGCAAGGGAGCATGACGGTGGCGATTGATAATTTGCAGATTTTTGCGGGCACCGGAACCACGCCGAACGAGGCCAGCTCCTGGGGCGATGTTAAAGCGCTCTATCGGTAAGGCAGAGACCGGGGCAACTAAGATGGCCACAATCCTGAGGTCGTGGCCATCACACCCAATGTTCCGTTTTCCTAAAAGGTCAGAACAACGCCCATCTTGTAGACAAGCAGATCAGTCTCACTTTCGGTGACGCTGTACACCGGCTGGTTGTTGACGATCTCGATATCGCCTTCGGTCAGATATTCAGCCTTCGAACCCTTCAGGTACGAAACCTTCAGGTCCAGGTAGACGTTGGTACCCTGAGTGTCTCCGGTGTTTTCGGCCACCCGAATCAGGACTCCACCGCCACCACCATAGTATCCGGCGAAATCGTCAAAATTGGTTTCTCGGGCCACCTCGTCATCGTCCCACCAGTCCTGGTCTTCGATCTTTGATTCGGTCCACAGGTAGTTGACGCCCACGCGGCCTTCGGCGTAAGGTTGGACCACTCCGCTCAGTGGGCGCCACTGGGTGTAAAGGAATCCGCCGGCCAAATTGTTGGTCGTATTCACATTGAAATCCTCGACCAATGGCAAACTGTACTGACGGGATTCGCTACCGCAGATCATGAAGTTCCCACCGACCCCGAAAGTCAACGAAGGCACGGGACGGATACCGTAATTCAACTCAAGGCCAAAACCGACGTTGTCCATTGCTTCGCCGAAATCTCCAGTGGGTTTGCCCAAAATGAGGCCGCCGCCACCTTCCTGTTCCAGGGCCTGAACCCCCGAAGCCAACAGGATCAATCCTACCAAGAAAATCATACTCAATTTGTTCATTTTGGTCCTCCAGATTCCGTTGTGGAGTTGGCGCAATCAAAGAATGGAGCGCCCTTGGTCATCGCTTTCCCTATTGCGAAACCTGTGCCCAGAAATCTTAAAACTTATCAATTCGTAACACCCAAATACACAGGCGGTTACAGAACCGCAACGACTCTTTGACCAGATTGAGCACCTGTGCCAAAGGGCCACAATAGTGGTGTTATTTCACACGCAAAGACCGGGCAAGTATCTTCCGGACAGCATCCCCATGACGGTGGCGATTGATAATTTGCAGATTATTGCGGGCACCGGAACCACGCCGAACGACGCCAATTCCTGGGGTCATGTCAAAGCGCTCTTTCAGCAGATGGCTTTGAGCCATATAAAAAATCCCCCGCGACCGAAGTCACAGGGGAGTCGAACCGCCCGCAGGCAGTTAAGAGACAAATGCCTCGGAGTTCCCTAACGGAACAAGGACTTCACATTGCCCCAGCTGTCTTCTTCAACGCCAACAGCAGGATCGCAGGTGAACTGGCCGACGGGGAAGACCGCGCCGCAGGTGTCGTTCGTGCCGCAGCCGTCCACAGCGTTCGGGCCGCTGAAGGTCCAGCTGGTGATCACAAAAGTGCCGCCGTCGGGGCCGGTGCCGTCAACGCGCTTGGACCAACCGTCCAAATAGTCCCAAGGCGTACCGCTACCGTCATTGTTGATGTCGCCGTGCGTATCAACCACGACCGGGCTGGGGCCGCCAACCAGGAACAACTCGATGGCGTCGTCGCCATTGGTGCCGGCAGCCATGCCCGCATCATAGTCGGCAGCAAAGCCAAAGTAGTCCATGAAGGCAGTCGGGGTCGTGCCGCTGATGCTCTCGCAATAGATGAAAGAACCCGCGGTGACAACATCAGCGGGGAACGTGAACTCGACACCATCGGTGCCGCCACCGTTGTTGGCACAGCCAAGCCCATAGATCGACAGGTCAGCAATATCGGAGCAAGCGTAGAGCTCGACCATTTTAGGCACGCCACCGGGAAGCGGGCCGTCCATGACACCGGTAATTATCAACTGGGCAGCGGCAGGGCTGGCCATGAGCAGGATCGCGGCGGTCAAGAGCAGTTTCTTCATTTTTGTTCTCCCCAAAAGTAAAATGAGAGGTTGGTCTATGGCTTGCCGTATTGCCTAGACAGAGGGCAAGCCACTCAATTTGCGGTCAAGCATCAAAAACTGATGATCGAGGCCGCTGGGTGACTGATGAATACAATTCTACCACAGAAAAGTTCAAATGCAAAAGAGTTCTCATCGCAAATGAAAAAAACCAACATTGGGTGAGAGATTTAGGTTTTTAATGCCCTACAGACGGCCGACAGCGCCCCAGTCGAATGCTTAAACACGATCCAACGGTTTTGCTTCAACTTCGTTCAAATTTTCCGCCAAATTGCAAAGCACACAGCTCCCACAATCCATCTCGCGCGGCGGTTCGTAGGCTTCACCGGCCCGAATCGCCCGCCTCTCCTCAAGCTTGTTCATCCCGGCCAGCAACAGACCCAAGCCCAGGAACGCACCCGGCGGCAATATCATCACCAGAGCCGGCGGAAAACTGGCCCCAAAAACGGGAAATCCGAGCAACGAACCCGATCCCAGGATTTCGCGCACACCACCCAGAACGGCCAAGCCCAGGGTGAAGCCCAGCCCCATGCCAAGCCCATCGATAAAGGCCAATCCGACCGGGTTGCGGCTGGCGAATGCTTCAGCCCGGCCCAGGATGATGCAGTTGACCACGATCAGGGGGATGAACAGCCCCAAACTGCGGTGCAATTCGAAAAAGTAGGCATGCATGGTCAGATCAACGATGGTCACAAAACTGGCGATGACCACGATGTAAGCTGGGATACGAACCTTGCGGGGGATGAAATCCCGCAACAACGAAACGATGACGTTGCTGCACAGTAAAACGAAAGTGGAAGCCAGCCCCATACCCAGCCCGTTCTCAACACTGGTGGTCACCGCCAGGGCCGGGCACAGCCCCAACAACAGACGAAAGATCGGGTTCTCTTTCCAGATACCGCGGGTGAACGTGGTGGCGTAGCTCATGGTGTGCCTCCGCTATTGACTGGATCTGATGAGGCTTTCGGAATGATCGGCACGGGCGGCAACAGTTCCTGCTGGTCCGCTTCCCAACGGGTAAATCCCTGCTCGATGGCGTCACAAATGGCGCGGCCCGTGACGGTCGCACCGGTGATGGCATCAACTTCGCCGCCATCCTTGGCAACCTGCCACCGACTGCTGGCTCCCTTTCCCTTATAGAACGCGTCCAGGACTTCGGGGGCAGCATAGTTGGCACCCAGCCCCGGCGTTTCGGCGTGACGCAGTATCCGGATGCCGTTGACCACGCCTTCGGCATCCAGGCCGATCATCACTTCGATCTCACCGGAATAGCCCAAGCCACTGACGGCTGTGAACGCCGTGCCCACCACGGCACTGCTGTCGCGGCCCGTGAAATAGATCGCTTCGTCGGGTTGCCCCACTCGCAGTGTGTCGCCGGCCAAGCGGGCGAACGAGGGCAAGACCGCCTCGACCGCTTCGCGCTGGGCCTGGGCTTCGGCCAGGCGGATGGGCTCGCGAGTGAAGCCGTCGACCTGGGCCAGGGCCGCAGCCGCCACCGCGCAGATCAAGGCCAGACGCAGGGCCAGATTCATCGTTTCTTTCACGATTCACTCCGATCGGCAAATAGCTGACGCCGCTGACCGCCAAAAACCCGAGGCCGGGTGTAGCGGTCGATCAGCGGCGTGGCTGCATTCATCAGCAGAATCGCAAAACTCACGCCCTCCGGGTAGCCGCCCCAAAGCCGGATCACGGCCGTCAGAACGCCACAGCCCACACCAAATATCAGCATGCCCCGACGGGTGACCGGCGAGGTGACCATGTCGGTGGCCATAAAGAAGGCACCGAGGATCAAGCCGCCCGCCAGCACGTGAATCAGTGGGTCCAGGTATTTTTCGGGCGCAGCCAAGTGGGCAACACCGGTGATGAGCACAACGGCGCCAATAAACCCGACGGGGATTTGCCAACGGATGATGCCGCGCCACATCAGGAACAGCCCTCCGGCCAACAGGGCCAAAGCGCTCACTTCTCCAAAGCTGCCGCCGACATTGCCCAAGAGCAGATCCATCGAGCCGGGAACACCGACCTCGGCGAGTGGCGTGCCCAGGCTGGCTGCCTCTTTCGCCGCGCCCAGAGGTGTGGCGCCGGTCGCGGCGTCGAAGCCGGTGCCGAGCCCTTGCGGAACCACCCAGCGTGTCATCTGCACCGGAAAGGAGATCAGCAAGAGAACGCGGGCGACCAGGGCCGGGTTGAAGGGGTTGTATCCCAGGCCGCCATAGATGGCCTTGCCCAGGATGATGGCCACGCCGGTGCCAACGAGCACCAACCACCAGGGGCTGGACGACGGCATGTTCATCGCCAGCAACACTCCGGTCAGAGCAGCGCTCAGATTGCCCAGGGTCGAAGGGCGCTTGAGCAGGCGGTTCATCACCGCCTCAAAAAACAGGCAGCCGCCAACGGCGAGAATCAGCACCCGTGCCGCATCCACGCCGAAATACCAGATCCCCACCAGTACGGCGGGCAATAGAGCCAGAATCACGTCACGCATGACTTGTCGCACATCCTGGCCGCTGTGCACGTGGGGCGCGGCGCTGACAACCAGCTTTTCGACGGCGATGCATTCCTTGATCGGTGTGCTCACGTTGACTTCTCCAGGCGGAAAGGCATTAGGCCGACTCGTTGTTCTGTTCGGACTCGTTCTGCTGTTTTTCTTGCCACGCGCGCCACTCCAACTTGCCGCGCTTGAAGTACTGCACCAGTGGACGCCGCGAGGGGCACACGTAGGCGCAGCTGCCGCACTCAATGCAATCACTGAGGTGGTGATCGCCCAGGTCTTCCCAACGGGACCGTTCCACCAGCAGGCCCATTTGGCTGGGCACCAGGAACATGGGACAGGCGTCCACACAATTGCCGCAACGGATGCAGGGACCACCCTCGAACTGGCTGACTTCTTCGTCTTTGAGACAGAGAACTCCGCTCGTCCCTTTCAAAATCGGGCTGTCCAGATCGAACTGCACCATGCCCATCATCGGGCCGCCATAAATGATTTTGCCGGTGTCGACCGCCAGGCCGCCGCAGAAATCGATGACGTCTTGCAGGGGTGTGCCAACCCGAACCAGCAGGTTGTCCGGATGGGCAACCGCGCCGCCGGTAACGGTCACCACACGCTCGGTCATGGGGTGTCCATCGCGCACCGCCTCGAGGCAGGCAGCGGCCGTGCCCACGTTTTGCACCACGATGCCGGCATCCATGGGCAGCCCTCCTGCCGGCACTTCGCGTCCGGACAGGGCGTAGATCAGGTGTTTTTCAGAACCCTGCGGATACTTGGTTTCCAACAATTCGTAGGTGATGTCCAATCCCGGTGGGCGCGAGACAGCCAACGCTTCGCGCGCATCGACTTTGTTGTTTTCGATGCCCACAACGGCCTTGTCCACGCCCAGCACACGCATCATCAGGCCAATGCCTTCGTTCACATCAGCGGCCGACTCCAACATGATGCGGTGGTCGCTGGTCAGGTAAGGTTCGCATTCGGCCCCGTTGAGAATCAGTAGGTCGATGGGCTTGTCTGCCGGTGGGCTCAGTTTGACGTGGGTGGGGAAAGTGGCACCGCCCATGCCGACAATGCCCGCGTCGCGGATCGCATCGCGCAATATATTCGGCGACAATTCTCGCCAATCACCTACCGGCGAGATCTCGTCGCTCCAGCGGTCCTCCCCATCGGGTATCAGTTCGATTGCCAGCTGGGGCCGCCCCATCGGATGGGCGTAGTCCGCGATTTTCTTAATCTTGCCGCTGGTCGGCGCGTGCACCGGCACCGAGACGAATCCCGCCGGTTTGGTCAGCGCCTGGCCCCGCAAAACTTCTTGCCCACGTTCGACAATGACCTCACCCGGGGCACCGATGTGCTGACCAATCGGCACGATGTACCGCGGCAACAAGGGCAGTTCCCGTATAGGCCGGTCCGCCGTCACCTTCCGGTAGTGGGGATGGATGCCGCCTTTGAATTTCATCACTGCTCCCTATGGTGCCGAGTGGTTGGCCACTAGTTCGGGCGGACTTCTTTGCCGTCGCTGTCCAGCGCATTGAGGTCCCGAAAGACCAGGGCACCAGTGGGGCAAGTTTCAACCAGGCCCGGATCGGTGGGCGCATTTTCGTAGTCCACGTAGGCCAGGTTGTTTGAAATCGTGATGCGGGGGTCTTCAGCAAAGGCCTTTTCACATTTTTTGCAGCCAATGCAGGCCACGTCGCAGGCCCGCTTGGCCGGCCCGCCCTTATCGGTATTGGCGCACAGCACATGAACCTTCGCATCGGCCGGGATCAGACTAACAATGTGTTTGGGACAGGCGGCGATACACTTGCCGCAACCGGTGCAACGAGCGGGAATCACCCGGGCGATGCCCTGTTCGGTCATTTCAATAGCGCCGAAAGTGCAGACGGCCTGGCAATCTGCCAATCCCAGACAGCCGTGTAAGCAAACCTTGTCGCCGCCGCCATACAGGTCGGCGCTGGCGCAGCTGGCCTGACCGTTGTAACGAAAGGAATGCTTGGCCACGCTCTCGTCGCCCTGGCACATGACCAACGCGACTTGGCGCTGAGTTGTGGCCACTTCCAAGCCCATGACGGCACCGATGGCCTGACGAGCGGCATCGTCGCAAACCGGGCAATCCACGGGACTCGCTTTACCATCGACCACAGCCGCCGCAAAATCCGAGCAGCCCGCAAACCCACACCCACCACAGTTGGCTCCGGGCAGAACATCATTCACAGCATCCTGGCGTGGGTCTGTTTCCACGGCAAAAACCCGAGCGGCCACGGCCAGCCCCAGGCCCGCGATCAATCCCATCCCCGAGAGAACCGCCGTTGGTATCAGCATGTTGCTTTACTCCGTCGGGTCGTCCGGATCTCCGGCACCCGAGTTGCGGTGTTCCTACTTCACCAGTCCGGCAAATCCCATGAACGCCATCGAGAGCACCCCGGCTGTGACCAAGCGATGGGAGTGCCCCGGAATGCCTTGGGAGTATCGGCCAGATCCAGCACTTCACGAATTCCGGCGAAGAGCATCAGGGCCAGTCCGAATCCGACGCCGGCGGCCATGCCAAAAACCGTGGTCTGCAATAGAGTGTGTTCGTTTTGGATATTCATCACCGCGCACCCGAGCACCGCGCAATTGGTGGTGATCAAAGGCAGAAAAATTCCGAGGGAGCGGTAGAGACTGGGGCTCAGTTTCTGCAGCGCCAACTCGACCAACTGCACCATTGAAGCGATGATCAGAATAAAACTGATGGTTTGCAAAAACTGGAGATTCAGAGGCGCGAGAATCCAGTGGTAGACCATCCACGAAACCACGCTCGCGAGGGTCATGACGAACATTACGGCGCTGGTCATGCCCAGAGCTGTCGTCAGTTTTTTGGAAACGCCCAAGAACGGACAAATGCCTAAAAACCGCGCCAAGACGAAGTTGTTGACGAAAATGGCACTAATAACCAGCAGCAGAAGTTCCACAGAAACCCTCCTGTTAAGTATTTAACAGGGCAAAGGTGGTGTTTTGAATTGCTGGATTCAAGAAGAAAATGCAGAATTGTGGCGACAGGAGCTTCAAAGACTGGTCTGCAAAAGAATCGAGTCGCCGGTGCGGATTGCTTTTTCATTATTTTTGGCATGCCTACTCGTTGGCATCGGCTGCACAAAAAGAACTGAAAAGGCCGAGTTTCAGTGGGAGACCATGGGCACCGTCGCCCGATGCGAGGCCGTCCTCCCCCACGACCTGACCACCCTCGACGCCCAGACGATGGTAACGGCGATCTACGATTCGGTGAATTCGGTTTTTAACACCTGGCGACCCGATACGGAAATCAGCCGCTTGAATCGCGCTCCAGCCGACTCAGCATTCCACCTCTCGCCCTGGCTCGCCAGTTGCCTGACGACGGCCGACCGTTTCTCCCGCTTGAGCGCAGGCGCCTTCGACCCGACAGCCGAACCGATGATGCGACTGTGGGGCTTCTATCGACGCCAGGGGCGCCTGCCCGCGCCGGCGGAACTGGACTCGGTCCGGGCCCTGCTCGGACAATGGCGATTCTCCCAAGCCAACGTCTTGATCAAGGGCAACCAGGCGACCCGGTTCGATCTCGGTGCCGCCGCCAAAGGGTTCGCCGTGGACATCGCCGCCCACCGGCTGCAAACAGCGGGCGTGGAAAATGGCCTGCTTGATCTGGGCGGAAATCTCTTTTGCCTGGGCGGTGCCACGGGGCGATCCGACTGGCGCGTCGGCGTGCGCGACCCACTGCAGCGGGATCGATTTTTCGCCTACGTGACGGTCACCGGATGCGGAGTGGCGACCAGCGGATCGTACGAACGGTTTGTCACCATAGACGGCCAGCATTACGGCCACATCATGAATCCGGCCACCGGTCAGCCAGCCCAGGGCGTGCTCAGCGCCACCGTTTTTGCACCGTCGGCGCTGCTGGCGGACATCCTTTCGACAACCCTGTTTGTCCTGGGCCCAGACGCCGGCCACGCCCTGCTCGCAAAATTGCCCGAGCCCGTCGAAGCCATCCTGGTCGTGCCTGGTGCGGCAGGAAACCCGGCCCGGGTCCTGGTGACCACAGGCCTGATTGATCAAATGACGGTGCTGGAAGAGTACGCAGATCGGTACGAACTAGTGGATTGGAAATGAACACCTTACCCGCCTAGACCTTATCTCAATCATCCCTCAACCTTTCCTTCAGGCCAGCAGTGCAGCAATCAGGGATATTTCCACCACTCCCGGCAAATCTTTGGCTTCACGACGAAGGAAATTCGATGCGGCATCTTTCCAAGTTCCTGATAAAACTCTTGATCGGAATCATCTTCATCGCCCAGACCGCACCCGGGTGCGCCACCGATGCCATCGAAGCCCCACCGAAGCCACAACCCCAGGAACCCATCACCTGGGAGAATGCCTCGTTGCGGCTACTCTTCATTGGCAATTCTCTGACCTATACCAACAACCTGCCTGGCCTGGTGGAAATGATCGGACAAGAAGCGGGCATGTCCATTGCGACCCGCAGCTTCACAACCGGCGGCTTCAGTTTGGAAGATCACTGGGCCCGCGGTGTTCAGAACGAAATCGCCAACGCGGCTCCGACTCTGGTGATCATGCAACAGGGCCCTTCATCCTTACCTGAAAGCCAGGCCCACCTGCGGTCCTGGGCGATACGATTCAGTCAAGTCATTCGGGCAGCCGAGGCCGAACCAGCCATGCTGATGGTCTGGCCCGGATCCAATCGGGCTTTTGCTTTTTCCGATGTCTTTGACAGCTACCGCAATGCCGCCACGGCCATTGATGGCCGGTTTTTTCCGGCTGGTGAAGCCTTCCGCCGGTCCTACGCCGACCATGGCCTCAAGCCCTACAGTGCGGACAACTTCCACCCCTCGCCCCTGGGTTCAATCATCACGGCGCTGACGATTTTGCGCAGCCTGAACCCGGAGGTATTGGTCGGTCTGCCGGGCGAAATCAGTTCGGAAGAATCGAGTGTTCCGCCCGTGGATTTGCAGGAAAGGAAAGATGTCGTCTTGGGCCTCGTCGACACCGTTGTGCGGGAGCATGGTTTTTGACAGCCATCTTTGAGGGTATTTTTCAGGCACCGGCAGTGGAGTGAGACCGGACAGGACTCACGTCAAAACCGACCGGCAAAGCTACAAATCCTCCAACTCAGCCTCCAGATAACTGACGAAAAGGTCGCGGGCCTCATCCGGCCGATTCTCGTCGATAAAGAGGGCCAACGAATACATGGGCAGCTTGGGCAGCCCCAAATGTGCCGGCGCCTTTCGCAGCCCTTTGCGCACCGCCCCCTTGGGCAGGATGGAGATCCCGATGCCAGCCTGGACCGCGGCCTGCACGCTGGACATGGAGGTGCCGGTGTATGAAATGTCCCAGGTTCGGCCGGCTTTTTCCAGCAGCTCGGAGGCCAACCCGCGGAAGTGGCAAGGTGAGGGCAACAGAGCCAATTGCAGCCGTTCGTGTGCCGTCACATCGGCCCCTTGGCCCACTGCCCATACCAGCGGCTCTTCATACAAGATGCGGGATGTGTCGGAAAAATTGTCGCGTCCGGCCACCACCAGATCCAACTCCCCATTACGGAATCGGGGTAGCAGATCGATGCCCACCTCGGTGTGGATTTCGAGATGAATGCTCGGAAAATGCTTGCGGAAACGAGCCAGGATGCTCGGCAACAACTCGGGCAAAAAATAGTCCAACAATCCAATGCGCAGATTCCCTGTCGCCGCCGGTTGCGTGAGTTGCCCCACCGCCTCATCGTGCACGCTCAAAATGCGCCCCGCGTAGTCCAGCAGGATCTCGCCCTCGCGAGTGAGTGACAAGCTTTTGCTGCTGCGATTGAAGACCTGGGAGTTGAGCCGATCTTCCAATCTCCGAATCTTGATGCTGACCCCCGACTGCGTCAGGCCGATGTTCTTGCCCGCCTTGGTGAAGCTTCTGGCGCCCGCCACTTCCACAAAACAGCGCAACATGTCGATATCAAGGTCAATCGGGGTCATCACCACGGCACGGTCTCCTGAGGTCTGCAGATTGTCGCAACCCGTCCATGATAATTTGCAATGCACAGAACAACAACTATCAATTTTCCTTATGCTACATGACGCCTATCTTGTGATCACACGAAAAGCTAATCAGATCCAAACCCCTGGGAGAAGCCCATGAATGCTATTCATGCCAAACACGACCTTAAAACCGCCGACCCCGCAACCTTTGCCCTCGTCGAGCAGACGATGCCCGACCCAGGTGCCAACGATCTGCTCGTTCGAGTGGAAGCCATCGGCATGAATCCGGTCGATTTCAAGGCGCGGGTGGGTTTTGGCAAAGATGGCGTCCTCGGTTGGGACGCCTGCGGAATCGTGGAAAAAACGGGCCACGAAGTCACGGGAATTCAAGCCGGCGACCGGGTCTACTACGCCGGCGACATCACCCGGCCCGGATGCAATGCCGAATATCATCTGGTCGACCACCGCATCGCGGGCCTGGCACCCAAGACATTGCCGGCCGCTGACGCTGCCGCCATGCCCTTGACCACCATCACGGCCTGGGAAGGCCTTTTTGACCGCCTGGGCTTTGTCGCCGAGGCTGGCGCCAATACGGGCAAAAGCGTGATGATTATCGGCGGTGCCGGTGGGGTGGGTTCAGTCGCAATCCAACTGGCCCATTGGGCGGGACTGAAAGTCTACGCCACCGCCTCGCGCCCTGAGACTGTCACCTGGTGTAAAAGCCTGGGCGCCGACATCACCCTGAATCACCGCAATTCTCTGGAAGAAGAATTGAAGGCCACCGGCGCCACCGGCGTCGAAGCCATCTTCTGCACCACTCAGGTCGAACGCCATTGGCAATCGATGGCCGAGAGCATCCTTCCCCAGGGAAAAATTGTTCTTATCGACGATCCGGGCGAAGCGCTGGACCTGACCCTGATGAAAAACAAGAGCGTCGCGGTGATCTGGGAGTTCATGTACACCCGCTCCATGTTCCAGACCGATGACATGGCCGAGCAGGGAAAACTATTGGTCCAAGTGGCTGAGTTGCTGGACGCCGGCACTCTGGTCACGACTCGCCAGGAAACTCTGAAGGGTCTGACTCCCGAAAACATCCGCGCCATGCACGTGAAACAAGAGAGCGGCGCCATGATGGGCAAGCAAGTGTTGGTGGTTTGACGGCCGCTGGTACCCCAAGACATCTGATTCTTTCTGTTGCCGGCCGACTCACTTGGCCGGCGGCAGAGCCCGCTCACTCACGACCGATTCTATCTGGAACGAAAGAAGATTGAAATGAAGACAAAGATGTTGGCCTGTATCTGTGTGCTCGTCCTTTTCATCGGCTTTGACACAGCTTCGGCTCAAGAAGAAACGGCAAACAGGATCAGCCGCTACCCGGTGCCACAGTTGGAAGACTTGCCGGAAGATCTGAAGGCGATGTTTCTGGAGGTGCAAGAGCAACGAGGGTTCATCCCTAACGTTTTGTTCGCCCTGGCACACCGACCGGATGAATTGCGAGCCTTTCTTGCCTACAACAACTCCTTGATAAACAAAGAGAGCGGCCTGACTGCCGCCGACAAGGAAATGCTTATTGTCGCATTCTCGAACCTCAACGGCTGCATGTATTGCACCGTTTCCCACGGTGCTGGCTTGCGGCTGGCCTCTGGGAATCCCCACCTGGCCGAACAGGTGGCCGCCAACTACCGCGAAGCCGACATCAGTCCTCGACAAAAGGCCATGATCGCCTTTGGCATCAAAGTCACCGCCGATTCGGACACCATTGGCGAAGAAGATTTTGAGATACTGCGCGGCCACGGCTTTACCGATGAAGACATCTGGGACATCGCCGGCATCACGGCATTCTACAACTTGTCCAATCGCATGATGAGCTTTCTCGCCGTGCGCCCGGACGAAGAGTTTTACTTGATGGGACGCCAATAGATCTGAATTCGGCATTCAGGCCGCCCTTGGCTGCTCGAACAACGATGCATTTTTTGCTACTTGTTTCAGGACAAGAAAGTTCGCATCAAGACACAGGATGACGTCTTCCGCGACATTGAAGCATCAGGCGAACTCACGCACATGTGAATTCGGTCTTTCTCATCGATGGCAATGTCCTGGCAATCAAGACGGCCAAGCAGGACCTGCTCCAAACATTGCCCTGGTAAAGGAGATCATCCCATGCAAAAAACTATTCTTGTGACAGGTTCCACCGACGGCATCGGTCTGGCGACAGCCCGGTTGCTCGCCTCGAGGGGCCACCACCTTCTACTGCACGGTCGCAGCCCTTCAAAACTGAAAATTGCCGAGCAGACGGTCACCGCAGAACCGGGCTCCGGGCCGACCGACAGCTATGTGGCTGACCTCTCAAGCTTGTCAGAGGTCAAAACCTTGGCAGAGACAGTAGCCGCAAACCATCCAAAAATTGACGTATTGATCAACAATGCCGGGGTTTTCAGCACGCCCGAACCGGTCACCGAATCCGGATTTGACGTGCGCTTCGCCGTCAATACTGTCGCGCCGTACCTGCTGACCCAAAAACTGTCGCCGTTGCTGGGACCTGCCGGACGTGTCGTGAACTTGTCTTCCGCCGCCCAGTCTCCAGTCGACCTCGAAGCTCTCGCTGGGCAGATTCGTCTTTCCGATGGCGCGGCTTACGCCCAGAGCAAACTGGCGCTGACGATGTGGTCCCGCCACTTGGCGCAATTGAAAGGCAAAAATGGACCCGTGATCGTTGCCGTAAATCCTGGTTCGATGTTGGGCAGCAAAATGGTAAAACAGGCGTACGGCGTGACCGGTGCCGACATCGGCATCGGTGCAGAAATATTGCGCCGGGCCGCTTTGGGCGATGATTTTGAGGGCGCGTCCGGCCAGTATTTTGACAACGATTCGGGCCGTTTTGCCTCACCCCACCCCGACGCACTGAACCCGGCGAAAGCGAAAGCGGTCGTGCAGGCTATCGAAAAAATCATCTCAGGCTGAGGCAACGTTTCGGCGGACGCAATGCCCCAGGGGCTATTCGTCCGCCGAAACGTGCCTGTTCCAGATTTCACCATAAGCTTCGCTGAAGCTGAGCCAGGTGTCGCGTTCAGCGTCGCAATCACGCACGACATTCAGGGAGATTTGCAAGTTCTTCAGCGCCGTGTCGAATTGGCTTTTAGTGCAACCGAAGGCCGCGATCATTTCCTGACGCAGATCGGGTGTTGCCCAAGGCTCCATCTGGACTTTTTCGAAAATTTCCTGGGCCAGGGGGTTCAGCGAATTTACGGGCCGGTAGGCTGCCGGGAAGTGGACCGTATCGAGGTAGCCCATCTCCATCAACACCGCCAATCCACCTTTGATTTTTCCGTAGTAAATCTCATCGGGATAGGTTGCCGGCAGTTGGTTTTTCCAGGGCCAGACGGCCTCCACCCGCTGCCCCCAGCCCTTTTCACCAGGCTGCTTCTCGGGCAGGTTCACGTGCTCATACAATGAGGTGTGCTCGGTCTTCTCCGACGGGAACACGGTGCAGATTTTGATTTTCTTCACAAACGCTGCGGCGTCTTCTAGAGTCTTGACCTTCATCTTACACCTTTAAGCTTCCAGAGACCTGAGCGGTCGCGTGCCAGCGGTTTGACAAAAAACGAAAACTAAGGACAGGACACACCCAGGGAGGCAGCCATGATCACCACATCCGACAAGTTGACCCTGCCATCGTAATGGAAATCCGCAGCAAGGTCATAGGGTCCGTAAAACGCTGTCGCAAAAGGAATGGTGTCAGACAGATTCACACTCCGGTCGCCATTCATGTCCGGGCTATTGATCGCAATGGGAATCGGATCAAAGGGCACCACATCTCCCGACACCACGATCCGCAGTCCGGCCGCACTCGAACCGCCGCCTTGCAAGGCACTGGACCATGTCGTCCTACCGGATGCGTCGGTGTCCGTATCGGCAATTGCTCCAACATTCGCACACAGGACTAACCCATGATCAACCGCTTCGAGCCACATATCCTCGGCCGGAATTCCAACCACTGGTTGGGCGTCGCAATTGGACAACAAATAGACCACGAGGGACGCGTCAACCCGGGCACCATCTGGTCCCCTGGCTTCGGTCAGCGGTGGCCCGGAACCATCGGGCAGAACCAACAAGGCCACGCCCGTGGTCCCTTCTGCGACAGGCTCAAGCCAAGAGAACTCAAAAAAGCCACAGGGTGTGTTCGCGCTCGCCATAGGCGGCAATAGCATCATGACCGACGTCAGAAGGCACAATAGGCCAATACCATTGATTTTAGTCATACCCAATCCCCTCATCGAAATTAAGCTTAGAATTGAGAGCCTCAGTTGCGGTATCCTCTCCTACTGGGATAAGCCGCACAAAGCGCCCAATTGGCTCACTAAAAAGTCAGACTCGCCGCCCTCATTTCTTGCGATACAACCGATCAACCTTATCTGCCGAAGTTGTGATGCCCCGGATCATGGCCGAACTGAAGCCCTGATGCTCCATTTCATTCAGGCCTGAGATCGTCGCTCCACGCGGTGTCGTCACCCGATCAATCTCCCGTTCCGGGTGCAGCCCGCGGGCCATTAACAATGAAGAGGCACCCTTGGCCGTCTGGGCCGCCATGGCCAATGCGTCTCGGGCATTAAATCCGATTTCAATGCCACCCTGGCTCGCGGCGCGGATGGCGCGCAGAAAAAAGGCCGTGCCGCAGGCGCACAGTGCCGTGGCCGCGCTCATTTGCTCCTCATCAATCACCAGCGTGATGCCCACCGTCTGGAACACCTGGTCGGCAAGATTCAAACCAGCCGCATCACACGCCGCAGCCGACAAACAAGTCATCGACTCGCCTACGGCAATGGCCGTATTGGGCATGGCCCGCACGGCGGCCACACCATCTTTCAGGTGCCGCTTCAGATCCGCGATCGTGGCCCCCGAGACCACCGAGATCAAAGTGTGCCGGGCCGGATCAAACTCTCCCCCAACGGCTTGCAAGAGTTCGTCCAACTGGCCAGGCTCCACGGCCAAGACCACCAAATCGCTGCCCGAAATCGCCACCGAGTTGTCGGTCGTGGTGGCAAAGCCTTCAGCTGCGAGATCCACCAGTTTGTCCGCATGGCGACGCGCCAAGGTGATCTTGCCGGCGCTCAAGCAGCCGGACTTCACCAAGCCCCGAGCGATGGCGGTGCCGATATTTCCAGCGCCAATGATGGTGATTGAACGGATCGTACTCATGAAAAATCTCCGGTTTCCAGCGGGACAAGAGGGACGGCCACACCCTCAGCATAGAGGAAAGGCCGGGCGCCTGTCCAGCAGTCGCCACGGCCTTCTGGGTTTCGGCAGGGCTCTATTTGACCAGCACCGCGCCTTCGGTCCAGGTTTCGCCCGCAGCCTGCATGCGGATGAAATACACGCCGGCGGCCACGCTGCGATCCGCCCGGTCACGGCCTCGCCACACGATCCGGTGGGATCCCGCCTCCATGGTCTTGTTCAGCAATTCGGCCACCAGTCGCCCGGCCACGTCGTACACCTGCACCTGAACTTCTGCGCGCCGAGCCAGGTCAAACCGCACCTGTGTGGCCGGATTGAACGGGTTCGGCGCGACACTGCGCAGCCCCGTGGCCAGGCGCGGCACGCCATCATGACCTTCGTCGCCACCGACTGCCGTAGCTCCGGTTCTTTCGACGACAATCAGTTGGTCGACCGCCACATCTTCCAAAATTCTGAGTTCTCCGCCCGGCCACACGACTTGCAGGGTGTCGATCAGTGTCACGGCCCCCACACCAAAATGGGCGATCATCGCGTCCTGGCTGTAGAAGCCGCCGCCAGCGCCAATTTCCCGGCGCTGATTCGGGGCATTGTCGAGGATGATCCGGACCTTGGTTCCCGGCACCGACCCCGCGCCGTTGAGCCCTTTGGTCTGCACCTTCAACCAGTGATTTGGGCCGTCATAGTCGTTGCGGTACACGCGTGTCGCGGCAGATTGATCCGCCACCAACAGATCCAAATCACCGTCATTGTCATAGTCTCCCCAGGCCGCGCCCGTGCTGCTGTCCGGTGCGCTGAATACCGACTCGCCCAGGTCCACAAACTTGCTCGCCAGGTCATTGCGCAGCAATCGGTCGCGGGCCCCGGTCTGCGTCAAAAAGACATCCAGATCGCCGTCATTGTCGAAGTCGCCCCAGATACCACTGGCCCCGGGCCCGGAATTTTCGAACGGTCCGGATTTCACCGCGACAAAGGCGCCGGCGCCGGCATACCGCAATAGCTGGTTCTTGCTGCCGTGATTGACCAGCAAGAGATCCATCTTGTTGTCGTTATTGTAGTCGCCCCAGGCTGCGCTGCGGGCATCACCGGTGTTTTCGGCCAACGGGGAATCGATCACTTCGAAACCCGTGTCGACATTCCGCACCAACTTGTTGGCACCGCCATCACTCAACAGATACAGATCACGGCGTCCGTCGCGGTCGTAATCCACCCAACTGCTGCCAATCCAGGCACCCTGCATGGACAGGGAGACGGATTCAGAAACATCTTCAAATCCACCGGTCGTTTTCTGCTTGTACAACACACAGGTCGTATCGTCGTGCACCACCAAGAGGTCCAGGCGGCCGTCCTTGTTGTAGTCCACCCAACTGGAGCCCCGGGTTTTGCCGGAGTCGGCAACTGCACCCATTTCGCGGTCCGTGAAATCGCCGTTCTGATTCAGGGCCAGCACGTTTTGCAGGTCGCGGTTGCTGTAGTACACATCGGCGTCACCATCGTTGTCATAGTCAGCCCAGGTCGCCGAAACCGACGGGCCCGAATAATTCGCCAGCGAATCGCCCAGGTCAGAAAAGACACCAATGCCCGTGCCCAACCAGGACTCATTGCAAGCGCCGGGATTCACGACGTGGATGTCCAGGAGCCCGTCATCATTGAAGTCGACCCACGACGCGCCCGTGCTGCGCAGAGCCGTGGCCGGCAATCCGCCGGACATGTCGGTGAATGAATCTTCCGCTTGGCAACCAACACCGAAGGCGCCCATCTGAACATTGTTGGCCACGTTGTAGGACGCGCATTCCGAATCGGACCGCAGGCTGAAATCGAGTCCCGCCAAGTCGCAATACAAAGGGTCCGAAGCAATGTTGCCATCCGAAAATCCCTGACTGGCCAGACAATCGACCCAGTTGCCCTCGGCGTTGTTATGCATATTGGTATTGCTCGCCGTTGTCGTAGCGTTGTCAAAGCAGTGCACCGAACTGCGGTTGCCGTTGGTGATCAGGCAGTTGTTCAGCGTCAGTCTCGAATTGCCTTCGCTTTCGATACAGGCCCGATCGCCCGAGCTATTGTTGGCGTTGAATGTCGTGCCGCTGACAACAATCTGGCAGGAATCCGGCAAGAACAGGGCACTGGCTCGCGAGCCCCAATTGTTCCGGAAAAGGCAGTCTTTGACCGTAGCGTCAGAATTGTGGAAACCAAAGCCGCCGGCAAAGTTGCGGCCTTCGTTGGCGGCAATTTCACATTTGGTAAATTCAGGGTCACCACCGGTGACGAAGCCCGCGGCACCACGCCCGGCATGATTGGCCGTGAACAAGACATTGATGATGCGTGGCGAAGAATTTTCGATCAACATCGCCGCGCCATCGCCGGCCACATCGGCATTCTTGATGGTCAGGTCCCGCACAACCGAGAAATAGTTTTCGCCGCGAAAAATGTGGAAACCACGGTGTGGCTGCAGAGCCGATCCTTCACAATCGATGACAGCCAAGTCCGGGTCCCGGTTCAGGCCACGCACGACGACGCCCTTGCCCAACAAGTCCAAATCGCGATTGCCCACACCGGTGAACGTGCCGTCGGCCAGGGCGATGGTATCGGCGGTGGCCACCGCATTGATCGCCGCCTGAATCGTCGGAAAATCACCGCTGCCATCGGGCTCGATAACATAGGTTGTGGCTCCCAAGCCGCAGACCACTGGCAGTGCACCGATCAGGCCGCAGTCGGCGTTGAACTCCGGCGCGCACTCGCTCACCGAATAGATGCTCACATCCCCAAACAGCGGATTGCAGAACAGGGGGTCGACCGAGAGGTTGCCGTCCAAATCCTCCATGCTGGACAGAAAATCGGTCCAGTCTTCGCTGTTGTCCCAGATGTTGGTGCAGGCAATATCCGGCACCGGATCGCCCGTATTATTGCGCGATAT
>JADGEP010000170.1 GCA_016744275.1 Candidatus Krumholzibacteriia bacterium
TCACAACACCGAGCCCCACACCCTTGATGGTGCGTTGGGTGGAGCCGCGAGTGTAGGGCTCGAAAAGCACTTCCAATTCATCGGCCGCCATGCCAATGCCTGTATCAGTCACCGAAATCTCGACGCGCTCCTCACCCGGCACCGCGGACAGGCGAATGCTGCCTTCGTCCCGGTTGTATTTGATGGCGTTGCTGACCAGGTTGCGCATGATCTGAGTCAACCGCAGCGGATCGGCGTTGACCATGATGGGCTCGTCAGGCAAGTCGACTTCGGAACGGATGCCCGACCCATCGGCCATGGGCTGCAGATCAACCACCACTTCACGGATCAATTCGGACAGATTCATGTCCTCGCACTTCAGATTCACGAAACCCGCATCAATCTTGTTGATGTCCAGGAAATCGTTCAGAAGTACGGTCATTTCGGTGATTTTGCGGTTCACGCTGTCCATGAACTCGACTTGGGTTTCATTCATCTCACCGGTTTTGCCCGTGGCCATCAGCGACACATAGCCCTGAATCACTGACATGGGCGAACGCAAATCATGGGCGATCATGCTGTGGAAGTCGGCCTTCAACTGTTCGGCTTCCACCATGCGCGTCACATCGCGGAAAATGTAGGCCATGGCGGTTTCGTCGTTGTCCAACTGAATGCGAGCCGTGCGTCCGGTCAGATGAGTCACCTGATCATCGATGGTGATCGTCAGGCGCACATCTTCACGCACGCCCTCACGCAAGCGGTCGATCAGTTCGCGATCCACACCCAAAGTTGTCAAAATCTGGGTCATGGACTTGAATTGCGCCACTTCGCGCGGCATGCGCAACAAACTCAGGAAAACCTGGCTGCTAAGCAGCACCTTGTCGTCGTTGCTACAGATGGCCACCGGTTCATGCAGGTAGCGGAAGATCTGATTCAGCTTGTCGCTTTCCTGGCGCAATTTGTCCTGCAGATCCTTGATGCGCAGGAAGGCGCGGATCTTTGAGTAGAGTTCTTCGCCGGTGATGCCCTTGGTGATGAAGTCATCGGCGCCCATTTCCAGGCCCCGGATCTTCTCAGAGGTGCGGTCTTCGGAACTGATCATCAATATGGGGATGCCGCTCGTATCCTGGTGTCGGCGCAAAATGCGGCTGACATCAAAACCGTGCATGCCGGGCATTTCCTTGTCCAGCAAGATCAAATCCGGCAGATTTTCCATGGCCATGCGGGCACCGGTGGCACCATCGCCAGCGGTTTGCACTTCGTAGCCCTTTTTTTCCAGCAGGCGCTTGAGGTACAAACAGGTGGGCGGCGAATCGTCCACAACCAGAATGGTGCGTTCCTTGGGATCGGTCATGAGATGCATCTTCCTTGTCCCGCAACAACAGCTTCCACGGCAACGCCCGCAGCATTGCACATACTCACCTGCATTATCGTCAGGCACAGGGCAAGCTTTAACCCAAATCGCGGGAATTGCGGCGGAATTCGGCAGAAAACGGGATTTCAGAAGTCAGCGTGGGTCAGTCCAGATCGGCCAACAACAAGGCGATGTGTTTTTCCAGGTTGGCCATGCCATCGGGTTCGATATGAGTGAAGAAAACCGCCACCTCATATTCCGAACAGCCTTCAACGACGCCCTCAGGATTGCTGCGCACAACCAGACCTTCGCAAGGCACCGGTGCGGTTGCCATTTCTTCGCTGCCATCGGTCACAGGCACACGAACTTCCAGCTCCATGGCCAGCTTGGTCATCGGTTCAATAAAATGGTCGGATTTGAAATAGATGCCAGACGTGCTGATATTGATGGTCTCAAGACTGGCGGTTTCCACAGTGCCGTCGGCACGGGACAGCTTGACTTCCAGATTCAGGCTCGCATCGAGCCGGTCGGCGCGGCGCCGTTCACTATGGTCTGCCATCGGCGAAACTCCTTCTTCAGCCCGTCAATTGAGTCGGGTGTTGAAAAGTCAGTCCCTGATACTGAAGCCAATCCCTGATACGTCACGGATTGAACGGATACGATTCAGTGATAACCTGCCGTGAAAAACCGGGCAATAGCGGCCTGTCAGCCGGCGCAAACTCAAGGTTCGCGCCGGCCGCTCTGGCTCACTACTTCTTCTTATGACGGTTTTTACGCAACCGCTTCTTGCGCTTGTGGGTCGCAATCTTCTTGCGTTTGCGCTTACGCCCGTTAGGCATAATCACCCCGCCTTTCCGTAGTTTGAGATGGTGAGCAGACACCTGGTGCCGCTCACAAACAGGCGCACGGAGGAGCCAGAGGTCCCCGTGCAGTTAGCGAGGAAACAAGATAGGTCATGGAGTTGCCGGACACAACCCCCAAAGAGCGCTATCGTAGATTTCCCTAAATGAGCCGTTTTCAGTCGTCGCCGTTCATCCGGCCCTTGAGCTCATTGGAGGTCTTGAAAAAAGGCACTCGTTTGGCGGGCACCTGCACCGCTTCACCGGTGCGGGGGTTGCGAGCCAGCCGGGCCCGCCGGGTTTTTACCTTAAAACTGCCAAATCCACGCAATTCCACCTTGTCGCCGCGCATCAGCGCTTCGCCAATGTTGTCGAGAATGAGATTGACGACAGTGCCCGTATCCTTCTTGCTCACTCCCGTTTTCCAGGAAATGATGTCCACCAATTCGGCTTTGGTCATGAGGTGCCCTTCTCAGGCCCCGATTGCGCAGAAACGCGACGGGGCGCAGATGTCCTGCCAAGCAAAAACGGCAATGCCGTTATTTGCATTCGATGTTGATACTCGTTGCTGCGTACCTTGTTTATTAACCAAGAGTTACGTAAGTAATTTATACCATATATTGAAGCCGGCGCCAAGAAAAAAAATGCCCCCCGTAGCTTGCCGGGTGCTCATCAGTCTGGAAACTGCAACACGGAGAGCGCAGAACCAGCGAGACCAAACCCAAACAGCACAGGAAACATTTCTCCAATGTTTGCAACTCGTGTGCCATTTGGGCATCCGGCGTGGCAGTCTGCTTTCACCTGTCTGGTGTGATCTTTTAAGCCGCTATTAAAATGGCACTTATAGGCTATACATTTGAGAACACGGTCTCCGAAGCAATCATTTGACGATCCCTTCTGGGGACGGAAACGTGGCAATAGGAAACCTGAAGGAACGGCGGGGAGTGCAAAATGCCTCCCCGCCCGTTTGAGAAATGCTGATCAATCGGAGTCAATCGGACAGGCGCTGGTGCAAAAACTGAAACAGCGCCCCGTGTGCATCCGTCCAGATACAGCCCCGCCGACCCAACACCACTTCGGCTGTTTGGCGAGCCCGGTGCTCATCATAGGCCGGGGCATCCGCTTGCCCGCCCCAGCTGAAGTCCCGCACAAACTTGGGCGGCATCCCCCCACCAAAGATGTTGCTGGCAAAGCCCACCACCGTGCCGGTATTGAAGAGGCTGCCGATGGCGGTTTTTGAGTGGTCGCCCATCATCAATCCGACAAACCGCTGGCCGGTGTCTTGTTGCCCATCACCCAGATCGACCCGCACCGGTCCGTAATTGTTTTTCAAATCACTGCAGGTTGTCATGGCCCCCAGGTTGATCCACGAACCCAATACGGCGTGTCCGATAAATCCATCGTGCTGCTTATTGGCAAAATCACCAAAGGTGCTTTCGCCGATTTCCCCAGCCAGGCGATTGCCGACGCCAAACGACGACTCGCCAAAGATGCAGGCCCCCGGCTTGATCATGGAATCCCGGCCGACATACAGCGGTCCGGTGAGACAGACATGGGGCATGACCCGCACGCCGCTGTCCAGAATCACCGGCCCGTCGCTGGTATCGATATGGGTGCCCGGCGCGATCTCGACGCCGCCACTACCGAGATAGAGCCCACCCTGGCCAGTCACATGCACCATATCCGGCAACGCTCCAGCCGGCGCTCGGCGCAAGGCATGCGGAATACTCCACGCCGCTTCACGTTTTGACATCAAGCCGAATGGAAACCGGCCATAAGGTGCAGCGGCGAGGGCCAGCTCCAGGTCCGCGTCAATGGCGGCGCGGGTTGCCGGAACCAAACCCCAGATCCAGCCCATTTCCAAACCAGACGGACTGGTCGGCGTCTCAGCTTGCGGCAGGGATGCGATTTCCGGCGGCAGGGCCCAGGCGTCGCCTGACCAGGCGTCCACTTCCCAAGCTCGCCAGGAAGCCAGCAATTCCGCACCGTGTGCAGCGTCCAGAGACGCTGCCAACAGCCCCTCGTCATCCGATAAAATCCACTCCTCATGGCGCATCCCATGCAACTGGGCCACCAAGCCGGCCACCGGTGCGAGGCGCCCATTGATCCACAACGTTCGTTCAAGAGGCGCCTCAACCTCACAGCTCCAACTCGGGTCGCAATGCAGGGGCCGCAGGATTTCCCGACAGAGAGTGAGTCCCCCTTGCCCTGGATCAACCAGCGCCAACCGCTCCCGTGTATTGAACAAACCACACCGGATCTCATAGGTGGGTTGGCTGAGGGCCACCGGCCGCAACCGGGCGTAGGTGTGGTCCTCGAACAGGATATTCCTCATCTGCAGGGCTCCTCCGCTCAATTGGTAAAAATGGGATTAATCGCGTGCCAGTTTTCGCTCACCAGACTGCGCCTGACCATCTCCAGATCCCGGTGGACATTGGTGTAGAGCAGCCAACGTCCGGTCGCGCTCAATTCTTCTTCGCCACCGCCCAGGATGGACTGCACCATGCCTTGTTTTTCAGGCAGGTGCCACAGGGACGTTTTTTTATCGGTATCAACCTTAGCCAAACGGCGCGCTGCCGCAATGGCCTCGTGCAGCCCACCAATTTCATCAATCAACCCGTTGTCCACGGCCTGGCGCCCGGTGAAGACACGCCCCATGGCCATCGACTCCACCGCCGGCACGGTCAGGCCGCGCGCGCGGGCAACATCATCCAGCCAATTCTGAAAATCAGCCACGTGATTGGCTTCGAAGAGCGCAAATTGTTCAGCCGTGAAAGGTTGGTCATCGCTCATCATGCGAGCGTTTGGCCCCGCCGAGATGTGGCTGTGTCCCAAGCCTATCTTAGCATTGAATCCGCTCATATCAAACTTGCCGCTGATCGAACCGATCGAGCCCGTGATCGTCATGCGGTCGGCCAGGATGTGGTTGGCGCGATAGCTCATCATGTATCCACCGGAAGCGGCGACATCAACCATGGATATCACCACCGGTTTTTGCCGGCTGGCGAGTTCCACCTTGTGCCCCATCAGGTCGCTGGCCAGGGACTCCCCGCCACCGCTGTCGACCCGCAAAACAATGGCCACGACGTCTTCATCTCGCAGCGCGCGCTCGATTTCCCGGTTGATCGATTCGTGTCCCATCATCAGGCCCAACACGGGGTTGACGGTATTTTCCCGCCCCCCGATATTCCCCTGAGCGTGGATCACGGCAATCTTCTTGTCACCGCCCAGGTCCAGGTCTTCCCGATCTTCTTCCGCATATCTTTGGCCACTGACGATGCGGGGCAAGTCCTCGTCATCAGGACCGAAGCGGAGGGCTAACTCGTCCCAGTACAGAACGCGGTCGACAAGGCCGGCTTCCAGAGCTTGCTCGGAGGTGAAAAGCGCCTGCTCCATCCAGGCCTGCAGACCGTTTTTCCCCAGATCGCGCCCGGTGCCGATCGCTTCACTATACATATCCAGAACATCGTTGAGGATCGACTCGGCATTGGCCCGTGCTTCGGGTGTCAATTCGGTGCGAGTCATCACCTGGGCGGCCGACTTGTACTCTTTGAGCACACTCAATTCAGGCTTGATGCCGAGTTTCCCCAAAGCCTCTTTCACATGCGGGAGGGCCCGGTCCATTCCCAGGCATTGCACATAAGCCGGCGGAGGGCAGAAAAAGGAGTCGCAGGCCGCCGCCGTGTAAAGCACCTTCAAGTCGATGTTGTCCGCATAGGCGAACACGGGCTTGCCCGAATCGCGCACCCGTTGCACTGCGTTGCGGATTTCTTCCAGTTTGGCGTTTCCCGCACCCTGGGCCGCGGACATTTGCAGCACAACTCCATCAATACGTTCGTCTGCCGCAGCCATTTCCAAGCTTGTCAAAACAGACTGCAGTGTTTGGCCACCACCGCCGAGGGCTCCGGCCAATCCGGACGGCGGGTCGTACTCCGGCAACTCACCGTAGAGATCCAGGTGCAACCAGCTGTGCTTTTCGATTTTTGATTGGTTGTCCAGGCGCCAGGCCGCCACACCCAAAACCAGGGTGATCACCAACAGGAAACCGAGGACTGACGCCAGGAGAGAACGCGCGAATGCTTGCATGAGCAACCTCCGGAGAAAACATGGGCCATGTGCGACACTGTAACGACGTGTCAGATCACCCACTGTTACTGGAACTGCGGAGATTGGCGCAGTTTCGTTTCATTCTCAAGGGGTTTTAACGGCTCTTGTCAGGCGAAAGTGTCCAGCAGAGTGCCCAGCATTTCGTCGGCGGCCCGAATCACCGGGAGGTTGGCTTCAAAACCACGCTGGGCCTGTATCACGCCCACCATTTCTTCGGCCATGGAGATTCGCGATTCCGGCTTGGGTCCGCCGGCTTGCTGACCGCCCCAGCGGCTGATGCGATCGGCATGCTGGACAAACGAGCGCTGATTGTCCTGCAGTCCCTGCAAGGCGCTGTTGATGGCGGTCATCATGATTTTCCCAGCCTTTGTTCAGAATGGTCGGTCGGCACTTTAGTTTTATCGGCAATAATCATAAAAACTTAAATTACAGACTTATGTCACATTTAGGTGAGGACGCGAATTCCCCTCCCGCAAAGGCTGAGTTGTTAAATGAATGGTCATACCCATTATAATTTAAACAGGTGCGCCCTTCCCCAAATATCCTTCGCCTACTAATCGACTAGGCTTACGTTCGTGAACCATTGCAACAATAGAGTTTAAAACCACCTTCAATCTTCTTGATAATGACAATCAACTGTGTGGCATGAAACCGTTTGCATCTTTTTAAAAACCTGACATCAACACTTGACCATTTTCATCCTGCTGAATAGTTTCGGATCAAATTGACAGATCAAAACCTTGATTAATGTTATTTGCGATTCCACCGGGAGGGCCGCCTCCCAAAAACACACCGGCAATGCCGGTTCGGAGGTCCCCCTCATGAAGAAGCTGATCACCCTGGTCGTATTGGCCGCCACGTTGCTGACTGTCACAGCCGTCATGGCCGAAGAAAAAGAAATGAATCACGCCGCGAAACTGGCCGAGATGGACGGCAAAGCCATCTTCAAGAATCTCTGCAAGAGCTGCCACTCCGAAGATTCCGAAGCCGGCGAATACACCCCCATGACCTTGATCATGGAACAGTGGGACGAATTCTTCCAGGACACCTTCGCCGAGGCTCACAAGGAAGCGGCTTGCCCCTCGGACGAGACAAAAATGATCACCGACGTGCTGACCAAGGATGCCTTGAAAAAAGTGCAGAAGTTCTGTGTGGACCATGCGGCTGACAGCGAGCAGCCCATGACCTGCGGTTGATTCGAATGATTTCGGGGTCTGGAATTTTTCCAGACCTCATCCCACCACCCGATTCCAAACCCCGGAGGGGCGGAAAATGAAGAAGACACTGCTGACTCTGCTGGCCCTGATTGCGATCCTGGCCATCTCATCCGGTTCTGTTTTTGCCAAAGACGTGAACGACCAGATCAAGGATCTGAACAAACGCCTGCAGAAGCTCGAACTGAAATCCAATAAAAGCAAAATCCTCTGGTCCGGTGACCTGCGCATCGAAGCCCACAACATCACCGGCGAAACCGCGCCCTATTTTGACGGCATGGCTCTGCAGAACGTGATGGTCAATACCATGTTCTTCCACGATTCCGGCCAGGGCCTGCCCCTGGGCGGCAGTGGTTTTGACTATGGCATGGTCCAAAACTACATCGGGGCCAATCCCGGCGCCTACGCGGCTTGGTCCGGTGGCTTGCAGTTCACCGACATCCCCAACTTGATGCAGCCGATGCTGATGGACATGGCCATTGCCTTTGGCATGAACCCGGCCACCATGACGCCAGCGGACTGGGCCGGCGTACAGACCAACGCCATGGACATGATGAAAATGGTCGACGGTCTGCGCCCGGCGCAGAAG
>JADGEP010000171.1 GCA_016744275.1 Candidatus Krumholzibacteriia bacterium
CCTACCTTTATGCCCGCGATGAAGGCGGCGCTGGCAACTGGGGTCTGGCCGCCTCTTTCTACGACGACATCTACGATACGAACGCGAGCATGGGCACCGGCGTTGCCATCTCAGGTGACCGCGTCGTCGTTGGAGCGGAATATTTGGACCAAACGCCTGGATCGTTCAGCAACGAGGGCGGGATCTACATTTTCGAACGCCACTACGGTGGCACCGACGCGTGGGGCAAGACCGCCAAGTTTTTCGGCAGTGATGCCACCAACAACGACCGCGCCGGTCGTGGTGTGGCCATCGAAGGTGACCGGATCGTCTTCAGCGCCTGGAACCAAGAGGGCAACGGCACAGGCGAGGGCCAGGTTTATCTCCTGGAAAACCTCGACGGCTCGCCGACGGGATGGACGGAATCCGCCATCCTGTCTGCCGGAGACGCCATGGACTACGCCAACTTTGGCCGCTCGGTCGATCTGCACCAGGAGTCGCTGGCCGTAGGTGCCCAGGGTCACAACAACGACACGGGCCAAGCTTATCGATATGACCAAAACGAGGGCGGGATGGGCAATTGGGGCGAAGCCGATCAGCTCACCGCCAGCGGTGGCGCGGCCAGTGATTTCCTGGGCTCGGCTGTGGCCATCGGCAATGGAGTCATCATGGTTGGAGTGGTGGGCAGCGGCACCGGGTTGGTTCATGTTTACGACGCACCGGGTGGCGTGGTCTCGGCGGTGCCCATCTCGTCCGAAACTCCGTCTGCCATTCGGATGTCGCCGGCGTTTCCCAATCCGTTCAACCCCTTGACGACCATCTCGTTTGCCCTGAACCAACCTGGAACGGTGGACTTGGCGGTGTTCGATCTCAGCGGTCGTCGCGTGCGCACCCTGGTCAGCGGAACGGTACCAGTCGGCGAGTACACCGCCACTTGGGACGGCCGCGATGAAGTGGGTCAACAGGCGCCCAGCGGCATGTACTTCTACAAGTATGTGTCCGGTGGAGCCGAGTTGGTCGGGAAAATGACTTTGGTGAAGTGACGAAATAGCTCATGAAATCGGTTTGGGCCCCGGGCATTTGCTCGGGGCCTTCTTGTACCCTCGTATAAGGCGGTTCAATCGGGTCTCGCCTCACTGCCGGATGCCATGCGGGCCAGGGCAGCTCGGAGTTCGGTCAGGCTCGGGTCTTCCGCAGCCAACTCCGCCTCGAAAATGGGCAAGGCCGCTTCAAGCAATCTTCGAGCAGCGTTCTGATCACCGGCTGCATCTCTCACCATTCCGAACTCATGTGCTGCTTGTGCTCGTTGCAATTCCGATGCTTTTGGGTCGGCCTGGCGCCTGTCATAGGCTTCCATCAACAAGGGCGCGGCCCTTTCCAGATTGCCGCGCAACCGAAATGTCCGCCCGGCATCGAGTAGGTCTCGGGCTCGCAAAGGGTCCCGTTTCTCGCCGCGGCGGTTTCGTCGGTCATACAAGTGCAGATAGTGCTGTTCGGCGTTTGCCAGTTTGCCCGCCCGCCGCAATGAACCGGCCAGATTGTTTTCGACCTGCAGCAGAATGCCGTGGTCGTCCGGCAGAAGATCTTCAAAAACGGCGAGAGCTTCGCGGAATCCATCTGCTGCACGAACGAAAGCACCGCGTCGGTAGGCCACGATGGCCAAATCGTTCCAGGTTTTGGCGGTGGCGACATGGGGTTCGCTGAAGAAGCGCGCATTCATGGTTGCGGACTCGGCCAAAAGCGCCTCGGCTTCGTCGAACCGGCGTTCGTCCGTCAGCAAACTGGCCAGTTGGCGCATGGTGTGGGCCAGGTCAGGGTGCCCTTGCGGAAAAAGCCGCCGCCTGATGGCGATGGACTCTGCATAGTGCCGCTCCGCCTCGGCGGTCGAGTCCAGCGCCGCCAAAGCGAAGGCCAGATTGTGCAGGGCGACGGCCACTTCTGAGTGGTTGTTGGGCAACTGACTGCGCCTTTTATCGGCGACCAGCCGGGCTTTGGCGGCTCCTTCGGCGATCTGGCCGTTTTCGACCAAGAGCACACCGTAGTTGGAAAGCACGACGGCCGTCTTGAGATGGTCCGGACCATAGAGGCGTTCGTGCAGTGTCAGTGATCGCAGGAAGAACTCCTGCGATACTTCAAATTCGCCGAGGTTGGATTTGAGCACCGCCAGATCGCTCAGAAATAGCGCCTTCTCGCTATCGCCCTCGCTGACGGCAAACATGGCCTGTGCTTCGGACATGAGAGAGTCGGCCCGGTCATACAGTCCCAGGTGAATGTCGACGGTGGCCAGCCGGTAGATGCCTGAACGCAAGGCGCTGCGATCGCTCTGGCCCCGCCTGATGTCGAGTGATTCCTGGAGAAGTGGCCTCGCGGCCTCGTAGTCTCCAAGCTTGGTGTGCAGGTCTCCGAGCACATTCAATAACTGCGCTCTTGTGTCCGGATCGTCGGCCAACCGGTCGCGGATCCTGGCGGCACCCCGGCCCAGCAATTCACGGGCTGTGGGGTTCTCGCCACCGGAAGCATCGGGGTCGGATGCGTCGAAGAGGTTGACGAGAAACGCCGTGATTTCTCCCGCGCGGATCGCCTCGCGCGCCGCCCGATGGGCCTGCCAGGTCGTGCCCGCCATGCCGGCGACCAGCAGCAGAAATATTGCCGCGGCGACACCAATTTCGGCCCGCCGCCGCCGGGCAAATTTTTCGAACCGATACCGGACGGTGGCCGGCCGCGCAAGGATGACTTCCCCTCTGGCGTAACGCCGCAGATCATCTCCCAGCTCCACCGCCGATGCGTATCTCAAATCCGGTTCTTCCCGCGTGGCCATGGCTACGATGTTGGCCAGTTCACCGTTGGTGGGGTGGCCAGCGAGCAACTCATGCATCAGGATACCCAGGGCATGAACGTCAGTCGCTGTCGTAACCGGCTCGCCGGCCATCTGTTCGGGTGCTGCATACGCAGGTGTGAGCAGACGAACGCCTTCACCCGTGAGTGTTCGCAAGTCGTCGCCGACCATCTCCGCGTCATCAGTCAGGAGTTTGGCCACCCCAAAGTCGAGCAGTTTCACAACCCCAGATGAGGTTACCAGAATATTTGCAGGTTTCAGGTCGCGGTGCACGACCAGGCGGCGTTGGGCATAGCCGACCGCATCGCAGGCCTGGATCAGCAGGTCGAGGCAGGCCGCGGTGGTCAGTTGCTGGTTTTCCGCGTAATCGGTCAAGGGCACACCGTCGACGTGTTCCATCACCAGGTACGGCCGGCCGTCGTCGGTGGCGCCGCCGTCGATCAGGCGCGCAATGCCGGGGTGGTTCAGGCCCGCAAGTATTTGCCGCTCGCGCCGGAAACGGGCCAGGATTTCATCGGTATCAAGGCCGCGGCGGAGGATCTTCAGGGCCACTTCCTGCCGGTAGGTGCCATCGTCGCGTTCCGCCAAATGCACGGCTCCCATGCCGCCGCGGCCGAGCAAACGCAGCAAACGGAAATGCCCAACCCGTGCCGGCGATTCATCATCGCCGGCGAAGAGCGGTTTCCCCCAAGAAGACAAGTCGTCGTCCAGTGGGGAGGTTTCGCCATCGGCCGCCGCGAGCATTTTCTCAAGGTGGGGACGCAGGTCAGGCGCGACGATGGTTTCGTCATCGAGCAACGCCTTTCTCGCGGCAGGCTCGGTGGCCAGCAACCGGTCCAGCAGCGGTTCAAGTCGTCGCCACAGGTTGAAATCCAGGGGGCTCATGGGCCGTCTTCCAGAAGTGCCCCGTGCAGGATTCCCCTGGCCTTGCGCCACTCGCGCCGAACGGTGCTCTCGGAGATGTCGAGAATTTCCGCCACTTCGGTGGTCGACTGGCCGGCGAAAAATCGCAGAGCGATGACTTCGGCCAGGCGCGGAGCCAGCGCAGCCAACTTGTCGAGGGCGGCGTCGAGTTCAAGAACAGCAGCGGCGCGGTCGTCGGCCGCCACTTCTAAATCGTCGATATTTTCGTGGGCGACTCCGCCTCCCCGCTTACGGGCCAGACGCGTGCGAGCCTGATCGGTCAAGACCTGGCGCATGGCCCGGGCGGCCAAAGCCAGAAAATGACGCCGGTCCCGCAGGTTCAGGTTTGCTGACCCGATGAGTTTCAAATAGACCTCGTGAACAAGAACTGTCGCGCTCAAGGTCGCCGGGCCGTTTGCCGTTCCAAGTTCCAGCCGTGCCCGCTGCCGCAATTCGTCGTACAGCGTCGCGAACACCTGGTCGAGAGCGATAGCATCGCCTTCGACCGACGCCGAAAGCATGAGGGTGATGTCTTTGCCTGTGGTCACCGGTTGGGACTCCCGATTGGCGGGGGGGTGATGAAATACGAAGGGGTGGAATCCGAACGGGAGTACCGCTGAGTTGTTCCAGCCGACAGACACAGGATATACATGGCCAATCCTTTGCCGCATCTGGTGATGAGAGATTTTTGAAAAAATGCAGCTTGCAGGTGACCGTTTTGGCGGGATTTTCCGTTTTTAGCCATAAGAGAAGACTGTCTTTGTCCCCATTTGCTGGGAGAGGACTGCCAACCTGTCGTGTGATTTGAGGAGAGTCCCATGCCTTTCTGGACCAGAAAAACAGTGACATTTGCCCTTCTGTTGACGTTTTCGTTGCCTGCATGGGGCGCCGAGGCGCCTGAACCAGTCAATCAGATTGGTGTACTGCCTGAAATTGTTGAGCCTGGCAACATCGTTCTTCCGCGGGGAAAGGTGGTTCACTTCGACTTTCGCACGGGAGTCCAAACCCGATTGCCAGCAGGAGTATTTCCGGACCTGCCACCGACCGGATTCACTACCGCGCCCATCAAAGGCGTGTACGGAAATCCCGGTACGAGCGCAACCAGTGAGAAGAATTTCGGTGGCTGGCCGATGGTTCCGGACCCAACGACCGGCACTTTCCCGCGTCATGTGAAGCTGGAAATGTTCGGCATCACGGCGCTCGGCGACACCGTCGGCGGCCAGTGCAGCGGCACGTTGATCAGTCCCATGCATGTGTTGACCGCGGGGCACTGTGTCTACTACCACGTGGAAAATGGCCTGCCTGCCTATGAATTTGCCGACCAGGTCACCGTGACTCCGGGGTTTGTTGATGGAGAGGGCCCCTGGGAGTCTGCCAGCGCCGCGTCGATGATCAGTTGGTCGGGCTGGGTCGACAATGAAGACCGCAACCATGATGTCGCCCTGATCACTCTCGATCGTCCGCTCGGCGCATTCGTGGGCTGGCGCAGCTACGGATACAACACCGCCCCCAACTTCTGGTACGATCCCCAGTGGTCCATCACGGGCTATCCGGCCGAAGATCCATTTGACGGCCAATCTCAGTGGACAACGCAGGGCACGTTCGATGTTTATTATGGCCACCAGATCCAGTTCGACGAACCATCCTGGGGTGGGGCCAGCGGGAGCAGTTCGTTGAAAAATGGCGTCGCCTACGGCGTATTAACTGCGAGTGATCGTGAGACCAAGTCGATCATCACGCGTCTGACTGCCGACAAGTTCGGCGACATCCAAAACCAAATAGCCGCCGACCAGCCGAACACGCCCGACTTGTGGCCGCTGCAGGTGATCACTTCGGCCAGCAATGCCACGATTGATGCCGGGGCGACCTTGGGCTCGTTCTTTTTTCGCCTGCACAATTTTTCAGCCGCGGCCTGGTCAGGACCGATTCCCTACCAGATCATGCTCTCGACAAACCCGGCCATCGCCGGTTCGGATATCGAAATCCACAGCGGTGTCCTGAACCTGACCATCCCGGCCAATGGCACCGAGGGTGTGAACATTCCCGCGGTGCAGATCAACCCGGATGTGCCTGCCGGTGGCTACTACGTCGGCGTGCGTTTGAATGTCAACGACGCGGACCCATTTAATGACGATTCACAAATACCGGATCTGGATTTCTTGACAGTGAATTGCCCATCGCCGCCGGCGCCCTGGATGGGGTTGCCTGCCGACGACACCACTTGTGTGCCGACCAATGGGGTGCAGTTGGCCTGGGGGAACGTGGCTTCGGCGGCCAGCTATCAGTTGATCTGGGGGCCTGCCGGCGGTCCTTCCACCGTGGTGGACGGGCTGCGGGGAACGGAATACACGTTGCCTCAGCTCAGTCCGGGCGAGAATTATTTTTGGAGCATTCGAGCCAGCAACGCCTGCGGTGTGTTTGGCGTCGACTCGCCAACATTCGCCTTCATCACGCGAGACGACCCCATTTCGCCAATGGTCGTTTTTCCAGAGGACGGCGACATGTGTCAGCCCGCGTTCCAGGTTGTTGTGGACTGGGAAGATGTGCCCGCAGCCACGGGATACCAGATCCGCGTCATGTCGAGTTGCGGCTTCCCTGTCACGCCCATCAGCACAACCCTGTCGGCCTACCCGATTCTGGGATTGAACGATGACCAGACCTATTTCTACCAAGTGCGCACCAAGGGCGCGTGCGGCAACTACGGCGCCTGGTCGGATTGCCGCAGCTTCACCACGCGGCCTTCTGTGCTGGGGGTGCCGCAGCAGTTCACACCAGCGGAAGGCTACAGTTGCGTTGGCACGCCCACGGGAGTGAGCTGGGAGACGATCCTGGGCGCCGAAGGATATGAAGTGGCTTGGGGCAATTCTTGCGTGGCGACCGACACCGTCACCGTCGCGGCCAATACTGCCCAGATTCCCGTGACAGGGGAAGGCACCTGGTATTGGAAGGTGCGCGCACGCCGATGCGACACGGTGGGCGACTGGTCTGCCTGCCACAGTTTTGTGGTCGACGCCTCGGCGCCAGAGTTAGCCCGCAACTTCGTGTCCATCTCTCATGTTCCAGGTGAGTGGTCGCAGGCAGCCCCGGTCACCCTCAAGTGGGACGACGCCGCTGATGCCGGCGGTTGCGGCATCGTCTTTTATGATCTGGACTGGACGGACGGACCCGTTCCGCCGCTCTTGCCATGGGTGATGAGCACTCCAACCCACCCGCACACGACCGCAGCCCTGCCCGATGGAATGAACAACTTCGTCCACCTGTGGGCCCGCGATGCCGCCGGCAACTACGCTTCTGCGTCTCAAACAATTGGGCCATTCCTCATCGATACGAGGGGCCCGGATGGCCCCGTGGTCACCTCGACCCCGAATTCTGGTGAATACACCAACCATGCGGCAATTTCGGCCACATGGTCTGTGCCGGCTGATTCGGGCATTGGCTTGGCGGGTTACCGGCACGCTCTCTTGTCTTCACCCCATGAACCGTTGCCTGCCGTGGCCCTGACCCATGAGACGTTGGCGGAATACGTTGGGCAACCCGAGGGGGCGTACTGGATGCGTTTGGCAGCCTTCGACAGTCTGGGCAACGCCAGCGATACCCTCACCGTTGGCCCGTTGGGAATCGACCACACACCGCCCGCGGTGGAGTTGCAAAGACCAGAGGAAGGCACCACCCTGGTGCACCTGCAACAGGTCTCTGTGCTCTTCACGGCGACCGATAACCTCAGTGGTGTGGCCTGGCTCGAATTTGAATACAGCCCGGATGACATCGCCTGGTTCAGCATTGCCACGGGAACTCCGGTCCAATTGATCAGCGGGTTCATTTGGCAGGTGCCATATCCCACGACTGGCACCATGCGCCTGCGCCTGCGCGCGACCGACCACGCCGGCAACGAAGTCTATGCCGAGCAGTCCCGCGAGATGACGGTCACCACAGCCGTTGGTGTCGGCGAGTTGGCGGTGCCGCGCCGCGTGGCCATTGCCGGTGTGCATCCCAACCCCTTCAATCCGCGGGTAAACATTCGCTACGGGTTGCCTGAGTCGGGCCCCGTGCAGGTGACGGTTCACGATGCGACGGGCCGCCTGGTGCGGACGCTCGTATCGGGGCAAGAAGAAGCGGGTTGGCGTGAACAGGCGTGGAACGGGTTGGACGATGGTGGGCGCCGTGTCGCCAGCGGGCTCTATTTTGCGCGAGTCTTAGCTGGCGGTGAGTCCGCCGTTCAGAGGATGACCTTGATCAAGTAGGGTGGCGAGCGGCGGATTCAGAATTGAAACGGGAACCTCAGCCTGCAAATCCCGGTATAGGCGTCTTC
>JADGEP010000172.1:0-1923 GCA_016744275.1 Candidatus Krumholzibacteriia bacterium
CACCGATGATGCGCGCGCCATCTGGCCCCAGGCCCGCAACGCGCTGCCACAAATCGGGGGCCGCCAAAGCATGGCAATCGTGGATCGCTTCGGAAGCAATGCCGCCACGGCGCAAGAGGCTGGCAAAGAGAGCCGTGTCTTCGCCCACCAGCACATAGTGGGCAGCCTTCAACTCGCGCCCAAACAAGGGGGCGAGATCCTTGGTGCGGCGTTGGCGATCGCCGCGAATGTTGATCAGTACGACCACTTTTTGCGGCTCGCCATCGAGCCCCAATCGTTGCCACACGCGGCAGTAGCTGTCCGGGTCGTTGGCCGCAAAACCGTTGATGAATTCGACCTGGTGCGTCTTGCCTGCGCCAACCGAAACATCGTATCGGTGGCAGGTCATCGCCCCCGCGTCGGGAGTCACTTGCCACATCCCGGCCAAGGCGGTTTCGCGCTCGACGCCAACGGCCGCGCAGACGTCCAGGGCCAGGCTCACGTTTTCCGGGAATTCGGTGTAGGTGAAAGGCTCCAGTTCCTGGGCGGAGACACCAGCGGGGCCGCTCTGAGTGAAACCACTGCCAGCCCGTCGCGCACGTTGGGCCAAAAAGTCGGCATAATGATCTTCAGCCGTGAACAGGTGTGCCTTGTGGGGCACGGTGCCCGCCAAGCTGGCCGCCACATCATCCAGGCTCGGGCCCATGACTTCCACGTGATCCGGCCGCACGTTGGTGATCACGCCGTGAGTCGCCTTGACGATGGAGTGCTCACAGACCCGTTGCAGATCCGGACGCACAGCCATGCATTCGATGACCAGGGCTTCGCACTCCTGGCGTGCGGCCCGGCGAAAGACTCCGAGTTGTTCCTTGATGTTGGGTCCCCCGCGCCGCACGATCGGCGTCTCGCTGCCGTCGGTATTGATCACCGCAGCGGCGCTTCCCGTTGTTTTGCCCACCACCGCCATGCCGCCGGCCTTCAAGCCCGCAGCAATCAGGCGAGCGACCGACGATTTGCCCCGGCTGCCATTGACATGGATGCGCACAGGAATGCGGCGACGGTGCCACTTATGGCGCGCCATCTCCCAAATACCCAGGGCCGTCACGAGCAGCAATAGGAACAAGACCAGTCGCACGATTGCCTTCCATCGTCACGACGGAAACAGACCTCACCATCGAAGGCGAAGCCCATTTTCCATCTCACATCAACGCACCAGAATCAGTTTGCGGGTCAGGATCTCGGCTCCCGTTTCCAGCCGGTAAAAATACACACCGTCCGCGGCGGGCAATCCGCCATCATCGCGTCCGTCCCAGATCTTGACGCCTTCACCGGCCGAAACCCGGCCTTCAACCAGGGTCCGCACCAGGCGGCCGGCCACGTCGTAGACCTTCAGCCGCACATCAGCTTCCCGGGGCAGGGAAAAGCCCAGAGAGGTGCTCCCCCGCGCCGGATTGGGGTGGGCCGGATAGAGCGCCAGGCGGGTCATCCCACTGCTGGCGGCGGCAGCCATTCCCGGCTCACTCGAGACACCCAAAGGGTGCAGGGCCGTCAGCAGGTAGTGGTCAACTTCCGCGTCGCTTTTTCCCTCAGCATCAATGGTGCTGAAGCGGCGGGTGGTTCCGGGCAAGGGCTCAGCGGTCAGGCGTACACGTTGCCCAGCGCGCAGCCGGTCCACGTGCCAGCCAATGACCGGACGATCATCGGTCGTGGTCCAGCTCAAGTCGATCCGGCCATCCGCCGAAAGCGCCTCGAAGTTCTCCACGACAAAGGGCACCCGCACCGGCGATTCGGTGGTCACGCGCACGGCCAGGCCCGGCTGCAACGGCGCCATGCCCGGAGCGTTGACATTGCCAAAACTCAGTTGAATGCCGTCTTCGCCATCGGGTGATTCGATGCCCACCGTCGCGTACATCCGCAGGTAGTCATTGTTGTTCACCTGACGGT
>JADGEP010000172.1:1933-7989 GCA_016744275.1 Candidatus Krumholzibacteriia bacterium
GCCGGATCCTGCAATACGACCTGGAAGGTCTGCAGCCCGAGAATCTCCGGCTTGTAGTGCGGCAGGCGGCTCCACTCGACAATGAAACTGCCATTGGGCACATCGCTGTAGGTGTAGATGCCGTCCGGATCGATGCCGTTGACGTTGGTCTCTCCGGGTCCCGGCGGAACCGGATTCAGGTTGTCCCAGTAGGGCGCCACGAGGGCTTCCACTCCATACTGAGTGGGGATCGTCCAGTTGTAGAAATCGTAGTCGCTGCCCGTGTCAAAACTGATCCAGCCGTTGTCACTGACGCGGATCTGGGTGTAGTCCTGGCCGTAGTAGCGGTAGGTGAATGGCAGGTCAACCACCATCCAGACGACGCCGTTTTCGATGGGAAAGTCCAGGGCCGTGCCCGCGCCGCCAAGAGCCGAGGAGATTTCCTGCCACTGGTAAACCGGGCGGCTGGCCGGATAGTCATAGTCGGCGCTGTCGTAGGCGTAATATCCGTAATTGTCTGGTCCTACGGGCGCGGCGATGTCCACCGGACCGACCAGGGCTGCGAAGGTGGCATCAGTGCGGTAGCCTTCGTCTGTGTGAACATCCAGGCCGAAGGTCAGGTTGGTGGCCGTGGCGGTGGCTGCAGCCACACCCAGGGCAAAGTCAGCAGCCGTGGTCACCGTGGCACCAGGCTGACAGGCTGGCAAATCACCCGAGGCGCTGACCAGGCTGGCGCCGCTGGCGGTGAGCAAGGTCAATGACACGGTGCCTCCGGTCGTCGCCACACTACCGGTATTGCGCAGGGTCAGAGCCAAATCCGTGGTCTGGCCCGCACGCGGTGCCGCGCCCTGACCGTCAGCCATGGCAACGACCTCCCAGGCCGGCGCCGCCACCGTCAGGCAGACGTCGGAAAAATCGTGTTGGTCACCGGTGCGAACGGCATCCATCTGCAGGGTGATGACTTCACCATCAGCCGCCAACGGATCAACCGTCACGCTCAGGGCACTGACAGCAACGCCCTCGGTGCCTGCGTCCAGGCCTGTCCAAGCCACTTGGCCGGCATTGATACTGGCCGGTCCGCGCACCGTCGCAATGCCCAGGTCAAAAGCGCCGCTGGCCGCCGTGCCGTGGTTGCGTACCGTGGCGGTCAAAGCCAGGACTTCACCGGGGTTGACCATTTGGTCACCATTGCCAGCGCTGTCATCGACCGTCACCCTGGTGGTGGCCAGGAATGCCGACGTATTGCCCGCGGCAATCACGCCTTCGTAGGGCATGGCCCCAGCTTCGCTGACAGTCACGGCAACGCTGCCGTTATCGGTAATAGGTACCAGGCTCAGGTCGAGATGGCCCGCCGCATCGGTCACGCCGCTGCCAATCAATACGCCGCCTTGCACGACTCCCACCCGGGCGCCGGCCAGGGCCGCCCCACCCGCGGTACGGGTCACCTGAACGGCCAGGCTATTGGCACCCACGGCCAACTGGCTCGCGTGGGCAACCGTGATTTCCTGGGGCAATTCGCGCCAGAATTTCAAGCTCGGATCGCCCATCAGGTTGTAGATGTAGAAATAGAACTCGACCGATTCTTCGCCAAATTCAGCGGCGGAAATTTCATTGGGGAAATAATCCAGGAAGCGCATTTTTCCAGCATTCAGCAACGTGCCCAGATCCGTCACGTCTTCGTCGACAATGCGTTCGAAAACGCTGATAGCCATGGCGTCGTTGTAACGGGTGTGCGACCAGTGTTCTCCGTTGCCAATGAAAGCCACCGCGCCCTTGCCCGGCGCCTCGGGGCTGCCTTGGCGCACAAAGACTTCGCCAAAGCACGGACTCGAAGCCGTATAATCACCATTCAGGCAGACAAAACTCATGACAATGGGCGTCATGTCATTGGTATCGAGGGCCGGGATGTCATCAACCGTAAAGGCCGGCGGGTCCCATCCGGCGGTCCCGTAGGCCCAACCGCGATAGACCACAAAACCCACGCCGGTATTGACCGTGCCGCGCACCACCAGGGCGCCCTGCAACGAAGGCAAGGGCGGCGAGGTGACGGTGGTCGGCTCGGGAAAGCCCATGTCCTGCAAGCGTTCACCGCAAAAATCGACAGTGTAGCCCGGTGTGTCCGAGGCGTAGACACCGGCCACCATCAAGGTGCGGGTCTGCCAATCCTGGCCGGCCAATTGGGGGTGGCGCTCGTAGTTGATCGTCTTGCCAATCAACGCCTGCGCTTCGCTCACGTTGCCCACCGGCAGGCGGCCGATCATCGCATCCATCAGCCAATCATCGCCGTCCAACATCACGTAGGACTGGTCCGACGGATTGCCGTAGAAACTGAACGTCGGGATCTGATCCACATCGCCCACCAGGAGGATGTATTCCGGCGGGTTGCTCCAGGTGTCGTAGGCGTTCTGTATATACGCCAGGATACCAGCGGTCGAAGCACCGGTTTCCGCTGTGGAGACCAACCGCACGTCGTATCCCTTGCGGGTTTTCCAGTCCACCAACGGCGCGATGGCTGCGGTGAAATCAGGCGCGTGCACGATCAAATAGCTACCGCCCGAGTTGCTGCCATTGGTCGTTGTGGCCGGCAAAGTGGCGCCCAATGCGGCACGGGTTGAAGCGGCCGCCAGGCGTCCAGAAAGATTTTCCGGACGCCAGACGCCATTGTGAGTCACGCTGATGTTCACTTCTTGTTCAGCAGTGCCCGTCGTGCGCACCCGCAGCACAGGCTGGCCACGCATGATCATCAGGCCCTCTGGTGCGGTCACGGTGGCGCCCTGCGGTCCGGACATTTCCAGTTGGAACGATGTCGTTCCCTGGGGCAATGCCATCAGGAAACTGCGTTCGTCAACAGCTGGCCCCTTGGCGCCAATATCGACGCGGGTCGGCGCAGCGAGGGTCAGCCGGGATTGGCCATCCTTCACCTCGGCCCGTACGACCTTGGCCGCCTTGTCCCGCGAAGGAGGAATGGGCAGTTCTTCAGCAAACGCGGTTCCCCAACCACTGGCCAACATCAGAGTCACGGTCACGAGCACACCGAACGACGGAACAATCAGGTGACGACATTTCATCGGATCAGACTCATCCTTTTACTGAGAGACAGCGTGCCGGCATCGAGCCGGTACAAATAGATACCGCTGGAAAGGCTGCGCCCCTGGCGATCCTGCCCGTTCCACTGGAATTGACCGCGGCCACTGGCAATGGCGGTCCACAGGCGTTCGTGGACCAAACGGCCCGACAAATCATAGATCGCCAAGCGGGCCGGCCCCGCCGCAGGCAGGTCCCAGAAAATCGTGGTGCTGGGGTTGAACGGGTTGGGGTGATTGCCCAACCCCAACTCCACAGCGCCCGGCAATGGCACGGCGGTCTCGCCACAACCGGCCGCCATCGCGCCGATCAAGGCGCCGTCGCACGCCCCGCCCGGGTGGTTACCCGGGGCGCAGGGGCTGCTGGCGGTCAGGTTGTATTCATAGCCCAACGTGCCGCAGAACAGCGGGTCGGCCGAAAAATTGCCGCCGGCATCGGTGCCGCACAGGGCGTCACCACCGGCATTGCCAAAGATGTTGGAGCAGCTGACCACAGGTGTGGCACTGGAGCAGGAAATCCCTAGTCCGGCAGTGGACCCGGAAATGATGCACTTGTCAATGGTCGGGGTGGCGAACCATTCGACCCAGACGCCACCGGCATTGCCATTGGGCCCGCAAGCGTTGTTGGCGATGGTGCAGTTTTCCACCAGAGGCGCCGGATTGAAGCTGATGAACAGGCCGCCCGCTTCACCAAAAAAGCCGCTGGCCGTGTTTTCCACAATCGTGACCCGGCGCAAGGTGGGGTCGCTCAGACTGGTGAAGACCCCGCCGCCCTGGCCATTGGGATTGAAGGTATCGTTGCCCTTCACGAGACAATCTTCCATCAGGCCACCGGCATTGTCACTGAAGGCCACGCCGCCACCAAATCCGTTGGCGGTATTGTCCAGGATCTGGCAATTGGTCATCGTCGGGGTGCTGGACTGGATCGAGATGCCCCCGCCGTAGGTATTGCTGGCCGTCGTCGTATTGTTGCTGACGGTGGTGCCTTCAATGACCGGCGCACAACCGTTGCGCATGAAAACGCCAGCGCCGCTGGGTGCCTGATTCAAGTCAACCACGCAGTCGATGATATGAGGACTGCTGTTTTCCTCGATAGCCAGGCCTCCGCCCTGCTTGGCCGAATTGTTGTCCATGACCACCCGGCGCAGGGTCGGGCTGCTGTTGTTGATGCAGATCACGCCGCCGTCGGTGCAATTGGTCACCCGCACATCGTTCACTTCAACGGTGGAGTCGACATCCCGGATCAACAGGCCCGCGCCGTAGATGGCCGCGAAGGCGCCGGCGACTTGCAGGTTTTCCACCCGGCAATTGGCCACCAATTCCAGGAAGACACCGCGGCCGAGGCCCTGGGCATCGATGATGGTCAATTCCGGCCCGGCCCCCCGCAAGGTGACGCCCGACTTCATGATCACGCAGGCCGGAGTCGTGCCCGCCCCTTCGGTCGGATGAGTGCAATCGTTGTAAGTGCCGGCGGCCACCAAAACGGTGTCACCAGCCGCACAGGCTTGAACCGCGGCATGGATCTGGCTGTAGTCACCGGGCACGTTCAAGACAGCAGCGGTTGCTGTGCCGGCGGACAGTCCGCCAATGGTGCTGACCAGGGCCAACAATATCAGGATTCGGCTAGTGCGATTCATCATGTGTCCTTTCAATTTCATCCGGCTGGCCGGGCGACGGCCAATCTCCCTGCCAAATGAACAGGTGCTTGCAAAAGAGGGTCATCCAATATACCAAACCTGAGGTGGCAGATACCACTGGGAAAGACTCCGTTTTACGCCACACTCTCCTCATATATAGAGCCTTTTGCGTACCTACCGACAATAGCAGTGGCGCAAATGTGACCATAAAGGTGCGCTGGGGCAGATCATATCTGGTATAGTAGAGTTGGGATTGACCCATGCCCCGCGGAGAGCCGTCGGGGCATTGTGCATCTCTGGTAAAATTCGCCCAGATATTTGACCACACTATTGGGTTGGTCGGTTCGCGTATAGCGGCACCGGCTGCGGAGGGAAATCATGTTTCAGCGGCACCGGGCCCTATCGTTCACACTCGCGGTCTTGTTCAGCACCATTCTCATGGGCACTTATAGCACTGCCTCAGCCGCTCCCGAAATCATTTCCCTCGGTGCAGAGACCGCCGGACAGGAAGCGCAAGTCGCCCTGACGAAAAAGTCTGCCGCTGGCTTGAGCCTGAAATTCCAGGCGCCGTTCCTGGAAGTTGAATCCCAGTCCAAGAACGGCCAGCAATATCAACTGATCAGCCTGCCGGGCGCCACCTCAGGCGGAACAGCGGGCCAACCCGCTCTGCCGCTGGTCACTCGCCTGATCGCTGTGCCTGATGGCATGACCCTCAAGGTGCGCAGTATTGATCGCCGCGATACCGACCTCAGTGGCGTGTACCGTCCCTGGCCTGCTCAGGGCATCCAATCAGCCGAAACTGAAACTTTTGAACTCGATGCCCCCTTCTACCAAGGGCTGCAAAAGACCACCAATGAAGCTCCGGTAACGGTGGGCGAGCCGGGACTGGTCCGCGGCGTGCGGGTTGTGCCGGTGCGTTTCCGGCCTGCGGTTTGGACACCGACGACCGGCAAGCTGAGCGTGGCCTCCGAAATCGACGCCTCTTTTGACTATGTCCCGGCCAGCGATGGCAACCGGAGCAATACCTCCCGGCCGTTGCCCCAGTCTTTTGCCAACATGTTCGCCAATGAGGTGCTTGGCTTCGAAAGCCAGAGCGAAGTCCGCTCCGCTCCAGGCACCTATTTGCTGATTCACCCCACCAGTGCCACCATTTCTTCCATCCTGGACCCCTTGGTTGAATGGCGCAAGCGTCAGGGCTACAACGTTGTCGTCGCGACAACAGCCCAAACGGGCACCACCACTGCCAGCATCAAGAATTACATCCAGAACCAGTACAATACCCTTTCAATCCCACTGGAGTTCGTGACCCTCGTTGGCGACGCCACCGGTGCGGTGCTGATTCCGACCTACACCGAAT
>JADGEP010000173.1 GCA_016744275.1 Candidatus Krumholzibacteriia bacterium
TAACGATAGCCCACAACATCAGGAAGGCGTAACCACGCCCTTCCTGGCTGTACCAGATATGAAATGGGCTGAGGGTGAAAAGCAGCAACGAGAGGCGCGCCGCCCGTCCACTCACCAGGCGAAAGGCCAACCAACCAAAAAGTGGCACGGCCAGGATGCCGGCCACCACCGCCGGCATCCGCATCATCAATTCCGAATCTTCCATCTGCAGCAATGGCCATATCGTCGCCAGATAAAGGGGCCCCTGGATCGTATCAACAAATTGCTCCCAAAAGACCAGCTCGGAGCCCGGACGAATCGCTTGCCAGGTCAGCAACTCATCCACCCATAAAGAGGGCCCGGCAAAGTGCAGGATGCGCAGGGCCGCACCCAGGACTGTCATGGACAGAAGAAATGTCCAACCAAAGTCCTGCTTCTCCGTCTGAGGCGGATTCAGCCACTGAGGATGAGGCACAAAAGAAGGCGCCTGATCGGCTTGAGACATGGCGCGTTGCTCCTGCTACTGCCGGGCAGTGTCAGCGGGTAAAAGCGGGGCGTTCCCGCAAAGGGGTGCCAGGAGTAAATTTTTTGAGTTCCACATCTATGGAACCGACCGGAACCTTCGTCTTGATCAGCACCGGCACCCGGTACTGGTCGTTTGTCACATAGAGCGTGATCTTGCCCTCGTGCTTGAAAAGGCCCTCGCCCTGCAGCACCGGTTCGACCACAAAGCACTCGTAAGTGCCGGCTTCCACCGTCACGGTCTCCATGCCGTGCACGATGACCTGCAGATCATAGGTCTTCCGGCTGCTGTGTGCGAGCAAGGAATAGGTATCGCCCGAACCGAGATCCAGGTTGCGCACAAAATAGAAGGCCGACAAAACATCCTGGATGCCGGTCATGATGTCAAACTGGCGGCCATCTGCGTACTTGGCCAATTCTTCCTGATGATCAAAACTGATCTCGACGGTTTTCTTGTAATCACCCTCGCGCAGTCGCTTGTGAAAATAGCGGCTGTATAACAATTCGACATCCATGTAGCTGGAAATCTTGTCGCGAACCTTGAAAAACGACGAAAAGAACCGATTGCTGTTGGCCTTACTCTGCAATTCGTAACAGGTGTGACCTTGATATGTGGTCAAGCCCACCACTTCAAGCTCTGCTTCGCCAGCATTGACCGGCCCGTAGCCAATAGAAAAAACCATTTTTTCGCCCGGCCCAAAAACCGTGGCGGCCGGATTTTGCACAGCGGCTTCCTCGTTCGCCATGACAGGCGCATTGGACAGCGCCATCAACAGGCACAAGACCCCACCGGCGGCAACTATTGCCGACTGCTTCAGCCTTTCAATCTTGTCAAATCCGGGCAAGACCTATTCCTTCCGTATACTCGCCAACATGCGAGTCACCGATGCAATCACCGTGCCGCTCTCCAGATTCCGCAGGCACGGATGCCCCTCCACCGGGCAGGCCGTCAAGTCGCAAGGGGAGCAATCCACCTCATGCCTCACCGAAACATGATTGGGGGTCGGTGGGTTCCAACCGCCAGGATCGGTGGGGCCAAATATCGTCACGGTGGGCAGCCCCATGGCAGCCGCCAAATGGCGTGGGCCGCAGTCCGTGCCAACAAACAAGGCCGCTCGCGATATGAGGTACGAGAGCTCGGGCAAGTTGGTTTTTGGCGCAATTACGCCTTCCCCCAGGCCGTCCGGCAGAGCGTCCAACAACCACTCATCGCCCGGCCCGCAGATCAATGCCGGATTGACGCCCGCCGCGGGCAGTTGGGCCAACAATTCAGCCACGTGACCAGCCGGCCACATTTTCGCGGGCCAGGTGGCGCTCATGATCACCACAACGGGTATGCCCGCCCGCTCTAACCATTGCTCGCTCCAGTGACGCACTTCGGTCCGGACAGAATCCGGCGCCTCTTCGGTGCGGCAGTGCTGGGCGGCAAAACCATCCCGCCACGGTGCCGGGGCCAACCCCAAACTGCGCAAAGGATCTAAAAAAGCTTCACCGGCGTAGCCTCGCAGCGGTGTCTCGCCTTCCTGGTTTCGCGGCACCTTGACGTTGTATGCCCACCGCCGCCGTGGCAAATCGTACCCCACCCTCATCTTGGCGCCAGTCAGAGCGGTCCACAACGCAGTGCGGGGATTGCCCAGCCAGTCGATCACCAAATCATAATGACCCTGCCTCAACTGCCGCAACCAAGAGGCGCCGCTGGACAGCGGCCAGGAGATCACCCTCACCTCCGGCGCCAGGTCGCCCAACAATCCCGCAAAAGGGCGATCGATGACCAAATCGATCTTGGCCTGTGGCCAAGCCCGGGCCACTTCAAGGACTGCCGGCATAGTCACCAGTGCATCGCCCAGGGCCTTGCGTCGGATCAACAGAATGCGCCGAAAATCGGCGGAGGCCATCATGGTCAATCCTTCCCGGTCCGCGCGGCGGCCTGGCCAAACAGGGCGACCGCCGAATCACGCACCGACGCCGGTTTCAGGTCTGGCAGGCATATAAAAGCGCCGCATTCGTGAAGGTCACACGGATGGCAATCAGGCTTCAAGGCCAGCACTTCGAATGGCCCCATTTCTTCATAGGGGAACCAAATATTGGGGTCCGTCGGACCGAACAATCCCAAGGTTGGCACACCCAGTGCCACACCGATATGCATCACGCCGCCATCGACACTGATCAGGCCCGCGGACGCAGCCAGCAACTCCTTGACCTCGGGCACCGACATGCTCGGCAATACCGCCACCCGTTCTTCATCCAGGCCGGCGAAGGTGTCTCGCCAGCGGATTTCCTGTCCGGGTGGCAACAGGATCTTTAGGCGCGGCGCCGGGCCCTCAGCCAACTCACTAGTCAACTCACTAGTCAACTCACTCGCCAACTCACGCCAGTGGGCTGACGGCCATTCCTTGGCTGCCCAAGTGGCGCCAGGTGCCAGAACCCAATAAGTGTCACCGGCTGTCACCTCAATGGGCGTAGCGTTTCCTGAAACCGTGCCCAAACGCGGTTTCAATTCTCCGGCACGGTATTCCTGCGCCAACCAGGTCAGAAAATCCAATCCACTTTCGGCGTGGGTCAAAGGCGCCAGCCGACAAAGGTGTTCGCCCAGTCCTCCCGGTGCCACGGCATCAAACTGCGGTGCGTCTTGGCGAATATCGTCCCGCAGCACGGTGTGGGTGTACAGGCGCTGACGCCATTTTTTGGTGCCGCCGATCCGCACCGGAATGCCGCTCAGTTTCAGCAACCACGCACTGCGTGGATTAAAAAACAGATCCACCGCCACGTCGTAACGTTCCTGCCGCAGTTCCCGGATCATCCCCCACGTGCCTTGCGCCCGGACGGTGGTTGACGATTTTTGTTCGTGGCCGCGGGCGCCGGCATCGCTGCCCCGCCGATCGACGCCCAACAAATGAACGCGGTCCAGATGGGGCTGATCAAACAGCACGGTGCCGTGAGCCTGTTCGCAAAGATAGCCCAGGCGCAGGTCTGGATCTCCCGCTTTCAGGGCTTCGCAAACGACGGTGGACATGGCCACATCACCCAGGTAGCGCAACCGCGTCACCAGAGCCGAGCGGATGGGCCTATTCCCCACCAACCAGGTCATGGCGCCACCGCTCCGTTGATTTTGGTGCCCGTTTCCAGGATCATATCCAGAGCTGCCGCCAGATCATCGGCAACATGCACCCTTGGCGCATCCGGCCAAAGTTTGCGGACCTTGGCCTCCTGCGCGGCCCCGTACCCGGTGCGGACCAGGATACTGCCCAGGCCGGCATTCTGTCCCAGCCCAACGTCACTGGTTTTGTCTCCGATCACCCACGAACGAGCCGAATCCCACTCGAAGAAAACGGCCGCTTCGGTCAACATTCCAGTCGACGGTTTGCGGCAAACGCAGTCCTGCCCAGGAGCGTGAGGGCAATAGAAAAATGCGTCAAAACGTGCACCGAAAGCAGCCAGGTCCCCAGCGATTCTCGTCATGACAGCATCAAAATCATCTGTGGTGAAGTAGCCGCGTCCGAGGCCCGACTGATTCGATACGCCAACCAACAGATAGCCTGCGTCGCGGGCCCGCACCATGGCCTCGGCCACACCGGGCAGCAGTTCAACTCCCGCCGGGTCCTTCAGGTAGTCTTTGTCGCCGATGACGACACCATCACGATCCAGGAACAGCACTGGCTGGGGTGCATGAGCTTTCATCTCTTCCGGAACGCACCAATGAGACATCAGCAGTCCTCGCTTTCAGCGGCAGGATCGGCCAACAAAGTTCGCATCCGATCCAGCACCAGGTCGGCCGGGATTTCCGCCAAACAGAATCGGGATTGGTTGCAGGTCTTGCGATAACAGGGGCGGCATTCAAACCCATCGGCCACCACGGCGGCCGTGCGGCGCCCCAAAGGGTGGGTCCAATCGGGGTTTGAGGAGCCAAAAATCCCCACCGCCGGCAAACCCACGGCTCCGGCCAAGTGCATCAGGCCACTGTCGTTGCCGACAAAAGCCGACGCTTCTCTCATGATCTGCACAACGTCCTGCAGGTTGGTCTGTCCCGTCAGGTCGACAACCTGGCCCTTGTCTCTCAAAGTATTGGTCCACGACAATCGTGATTCTGAACGCATCGCCGCGACAAAGTCTGCAGTTTGTGCATCACCCAACAAAACGACCCGCACTCCTTCCTGCTCAACCGCCTTCTCCACAAATTCACCCAGACGTTGGCGTGGCCAGGTCTTCGCTTCGCCGTAGGTGGTGCCCGGTGCGATGATCCACAACGGGGCTGTTCCGGCTTCATCTTCACGAGCAGATCCACCTTCAACGAGATGTAAAGCGGGCAACGGCAGGCCTACGGCCGGCAGCTCAGGCGCCTCAATTTGCAGGCTCTCCAACAACGCCAAACCCAATTCCAACATTTCAAAACTGTAGTGCCGACTGCCACGGGGACCGCGAGCCAGGCCGGGACTGAGCAACAGGCCCCGACCGTCCGTGGCATGGCCAATCCGTACGGGGATGCGGGCCAAGGCCGCCGCCAATCCGGCTCGCAGGCTCGGCGGACACTCCACCACCGCGGCATACCTCTTTTCGCTCATCAATTTAGCCTGACGCCAAATGCCGGCGACGCCGGCGTGTAGGCCATCACGATCAATGATCAGCATATCCGACACCCGGGGGTCGTCTGCAAAAAGTGCAGACCAAGGGCCCCTTACGGCCAGGTGCAGCTCGGGACGTTCCTTTTCCGGCAGCGTCTTGAATGCTGCGTCCAAAAAACTGATCAAGGGAGTGGTCATGATCACATCGCCCAGCCAATTGGGCATCTGCACCAATACACGCGGCGGCGTGCCTGAAGTGGCAGGACTATTCATTTTCCGATGCGTGATCGAGGGTATCAGCTTGTTCGTCCGGGTCGGTATTAAAATCCCGGTCAGTTTCGTTTTCAATATCCAATTCGTCATCGGTCTCGGCCGAGGGTGGCATCACCGTTGAAGCCGTGCTCGTGCGGCCTTCGGTCACTGCCTCAATCGCTTCCATCAGGGTTTCGATGTCCACCTTCTCGCCTTTAGTGACCGGAATGACCCGCGCTCGCGGACGGTCCGCAGGAACCCACTGGGCCCCATCATTCTTGCCGAACAGTCCAATGGCCGGGATCCCCAGCGCCACCGCAAAGTGGAAAAAATCAGTATTGCCGCTGATATACAGATCGCATTGGGAAAGCAACAGGATCATTTCCAACAGGGTTTCACGTTCCAAGCCAACGGGCACCTCAGACAACCGGGTCTCGAATTTTTGCAACCGCTCTGCGTCTTGCGGATCGCCTAAGGGCAGCACTTTGCAAACCAGTTGGCTCGTAAGCTGCCGCACCAGAAACTGCAAGTTATCCAAGGCAAATGCGTGTCCGGTCTTCCCCACGCCAGGATCCACGCCGATGAGCATCTGGTCCGGATTGGGTTTGTGAAAATGAACCTGTTGGGCCATCTGCCGAACCTTGTCCATGGGCAACGGCCAACGGGTGTTCATTTCTTCCGGAGCGAATCCCAAAAATGGCGCGGCGCGGCGCAAACGGTCGCCCCGATATCCCACATTTTGTCCATCGCCTGCTCTCATCTCAAAATTGATCGCTGGCCAAGCGTCAGCGTGGCTGGCGCCATACCGCAGATTTGCTCCACTGGCGAGAGCGGCCAATTCCAACCGGGGTCGGGCGTCGTAAGACATCACCAGCGCAACGTCATATTTGCCGTTGCCCAATTTGCGCAACATCGAACTGAAGGCCGGACGCCACGGATTCAATTGCCCGTCCTTGTAGATGATGCATTGGCGTGCCAAACCACTCGGCACAATCAATGGCGCGTGTTTCTCGGGTAAGAGAAAGTCCATTTTGGAACCCGGAAACCGGCGGCGGATCGCTGTCAACAAAGGCACATGAAACAGCACATCGCTCAAATCGCCGGGATCGATGCAAAGAATCCGTGAATCTTCACGCAAAGCACCGGGCACGGTGAAGGACGACTGCTGTCCCTTGCGAAAGAACGGCCGCATCAACGAACTGATAAGCTTGTGCTCAGACAACGCGTCTCCTACTCGAACACATCGGGCAGGATGGTATCCCAAACCTGATCCACATGGCTGACCGGAATGAATTCAATGGCCTCGCGCACTTCTTCAGGAATATCATCCAGATCAGCTTCATTGGTCGCCGGCAGGATGACTCGCTTGATCCCCACACGGTGGGCCGCGAGCACCTTGTCGGTCAATCCACCAATGGGCAGCACCGCTCCGGTCAGCGTGATTTCGCCAGTCATAGCCGTGCGCCGATCAATGGCCTTGTTCACCATCAAAGACAGCAGAACACTGGCCATGGCGATGCCCGCACTGGGTCCATCCTTGGGCACAGCTCCGGCTGGCAAATGGATGTGAACATCCCGTTTGTTGAAAAACTCGTCGTATTTTTTATTGGCTCCAAACCGATTGCGCAAATAGCTGAACGCCGCGGCGGCCGATTCCTGCATCACGCTGCCCACTTGTCCCGTGAGCTTCAAGACACCGCGTCCGCCGGGCAAACTCAGTCCTTCGATGTAGAGGATTTTGCCCCCGACCTGAGTCCAGGCCAAACCGGTGCAAACTCCGGCCTTCAATGACCGGCGCAAGCGCTGCCCTGAGTAACTCGGCGGGCCGAGATAGTCTTCCAGGTTTTTGGCCCCGATGGTTTGCTTCTTTTTCTTACCCTTGGCAACCGCGGTGGCCACCTTGCGGCACACCCCACCGATTTCACGTTCAAGGTTGCGCACACCCGCTTCGCGAGTGTGATCCTCGATAATCTTCATCAGTCCCGCATCAGTGATACGGATCATCTTGCTGGTCAACCCATTGGCCTCGATCTGGCGTGGCGCCAGGTAGCGCTTGGCGATCTGCAGCTTCTCCAGATTCGTGTATCCGGACAAGTGGATGATCTCCATGCGATCCAACAGGGGACGCGGGATCGTATCGAGCATATTGGCCGTGGTGATGAACATCACCTTGGACAAGTCAAAGGGCAAAGTCAGGTAATGGTCGGTGAAATCCGAATTTTGTTCGGGATCCAATACCTCCAACAGTGCGCTGGCCGGATCGCCCCGGAAGTCCTGGCCCAACTTGTCGATTTCATCCAGCATCAGCACGGGATTGTTGGTCCCGCACTCCTTGATGCCTGCGATGATGCGACCTGGCATTGAGCCCACATAGGTGCGCCGATGGCCGCGAATTTCCGCTTCATCGCGCATGCCACCCAGGGAGAAACGGAAGAACTTGCGCCCCACCGCCTCGGCAATGCTGCGTCCCAAGGAGGTCTTGCCCACGCCGGGAGGCCCTACAAAACAGAGAATGGAGCCTTTGACGTCCGGGTTCAATTTGCGCACACTAAGAAATTCAAGGATGCGTTCTTTGACCTTCTCCAACCCGTAATGGTC
>JADGEP010000174.1 GCA_016744275.1 Candidatus Krumholzibacteriia bacterium
GTGTATTTCAGGTCACCGCTTTTGTCCTGAGCCACGCTCGTGCGCCAGAAGAACAGCGCGTAACCGCTCCAGATGGCGAAGTAGATCACCCAACGGACAGTGAACGCGGTCTGGTTCAGGTATCCCGCCTTGTGGCTCATGGCGTGGCTGGCTGCCACCACCGGGTCGTTCCAACCATAGATCTTGCCCGCAAAAATGATCACTGGAATGGCCAGGATCGCCATCAGGGGCATCACCGCAGCGGTGACTTCGGCCAGGCGCCGGATCACGACGTTCCAACTGGCCTTGGTGATGAACATGATCGGCATGAAAATCAACGCGCCCAGGCTGATCGCCAGGAAGTACGCGTAGTTCGTCAGGTACGCAAAAGCGAAGTGCTTCAGATCATCGCCCTGGCTGAGGCCCAACCCGAAGGTGGCCGCCAGACCGGCAACGCCTATCACGGCGCTGATCAGAAAGACCCTCGACCCGAGACCATCCATGGTGATCTTCGTGTCTTCCACGCGAGGAACATGGTGATGCGACAATTCAAACTCCTGTGCTGGGCCGGCCACCAAGGCCAGCGCTGCCACCTAGGTCAGTTCTATTTCTGCAGGCTGGACCGGATCTCCGCCGGCACATCCTCAAGATTGGCGTTGCGGGACAACTGCAGTGCCCGCACATAGGCCACGATGGCCCAACGGTCTTCCGGGGAAATCTGCGGGCCATAGGCCGGCATGGTTCGGATCCCGTTCTTGATCGAATTGTAGAGGTGCCCCACCGGACGATCGATCACCGTCTGGCTGCGCAAATCTGTCGGCGGCGTCCAAGTACCTTCGGCCAGAGCCGCGGCCCGGATGTGCACCGGCCCGTTGCCGTTGCCGCTGATGCCGTGGCAGGGCGCGCAATAGATGTTGAAGCGCTCCTGGCCCCGATACATCATCTCACGCGAAACCTCGACCGGGAACTGCGCCACAAAGAGCGTATCGCCCTCGACCTGGCCGCGGTAAAACGCGTCGTCGGCCTCAAGCATTCCCTGAGCCACGGTGCCTTCGGGATGATGGCGCATGGCCATGCCGTCAGTGAAAAAAGCGCTTTCGGTCTGCGTCTTGGACTTGTACTGGTCGTCCATGTCGTAGACCACCTGGATGCGCGGTTGAGTCTTGGGCGAATTGCGCGCCTTGTAGACCAGACCGATGGGCACCAGGCTTGCGGCGACCAGGACCAACAGCACATAAAGAATCGGGCGTGGCATGGATCAGTCCTCCGCGCTTTCGTTGACTTCTTCCACAACAGAGCCGCCAAGATCGGCCATGAAGTTGCGGGTTTTTTCCAGGTTGAACTTGGGGTCCTTGGCTTCCACCACGATGAAGTAGCGGTCCTGGGTCGCGCGCCGGAAGCGGCGGTTGGTGAACAACGGATGGTACCACCGCGGCAAACCATTCAGGATCCACATGCCAAAGAAGGCCGCAAAGGCGCTCAGCAAAACCGTCAATTCGAACATGATCGGCACGTTGGCCGGGATGCCGAAAAGAGGCTTACCCGAGATGATGAACTGGTAGTCCACCGCATTCATCCACCACTGCATCAGCGTGGCGATGCCCAGGCCGGCAAAACCGCTGACCAGCACGATGAAGGGCAGGCGTGTGCCGCGGATTCCCATGGCGTCGTCCATGCCGTGCACCGGGAAGGGCGTGTGCACATCCCAGTTCTTGAAGCCTTCGTCGCGGCACTTGGCCGCCGCTGCCATCAGCAGCGAGGCGCTTTCGAATTCGATCAGCAGACCGTAGAGTTTTCCGTCGTTACTCATCGCGCACCTCCGTCCCGCACGTCTTTGGGAATGTCACCGTGGTAGTCGCCAACGCTGCGGCGCTCGCCACTGTGGGCGTCGGCAATCGGCATGATGGTTTTGACCTCGGCCATGGCCACCATGGGCGCAAAGCGGATGAACAGCAGGATCAGGGTGAAGAAGAGCCCGAAGCTGCCCACAAAAGTCAGGATATCGACGATGGTCGGGTCGTAGTAGGCCCAGGCCGAGGGCAAGAAATCGCGGCTCAACGAAGAGACCGTGATCACGAAGCGCTCGAACCACATGCCGATGTTCACGAAGATGTACATCACCCACATGACCGGAATATTGGTGCGGATTTTCTTGGACCAGAACAACTGCGGTGTGATCACATTGCACGTGACCATGATCCAGTAGGCCCAGGCGTAAGGTCCGAAGGCCCGGTTGATGAAGGCAAAACTTTCGTTGGGATTGCCGCCATACCAGGCGATGAAAAACTCTGTCGCGTAGGCAAAGCCGACCATCGACCCTGTGGCCAGGATGATCTTGTTCATGTTCTCAAGATGATGCAGCGTGATGATGCTCTTGAGGCCGAACATCTGCCGCGCCGGAATCAACAGCGTACCCACCATGGCAAAACCTGAGAAAACGGCGCCGGCCACGAAGTAGGGCGGGAAAATTGTCGTATGCCAACCAGGCAACTGCGCCGTGGCAAAATCAAACGACACCACCGAATGCACCGACAGCACCAGCGGCGTGGCCAATCCGGCCAGCAGCAGGTAGGCTTTTTCGTAACGGTGCCAGTGGCGGTGGCTGCCGTTCCAACCGAGAGACAATACGCCATAAACGATCTGCTGGATGCGGCCCTTGGCCCGGTCACGGAAGGTGGCCAGATCCGGCACCATGCCCATGTACCAGAAGAGCAACGAAACGGTGGCATAAGTACCGACGGCGAACACATCCCACAGCAAGGGGCTGCGGAAGTTGGGCCACATGGCCTGATAGTTCGGGATCGGGAACAGCCAGTAGACCACCCAGACACGGCCAACATGAATGCCGGGGAAGATCCCGGCACAGATGACCGCAAATATGGTCATGGCCTCGGCAAAACGGTTGATGCCCGTGCGCCATTTCTGACGCAGCAGGAACAGGATGGCCGAGATGAGCGTGCCGGCGTGGCCAATGCCCACCCAGAACACGAAGTTCACGATGGCCCAACCCCAACTGACCGGATTGTTCAGACCCCAGACTCCCACACCCTTGACGAAAAGATATCCGATCATCAGGAAGAGAATGCCCGTCAGCCCAGTGGTGAACGCAAAGGCTGCGTACCAGGCCAGGGGTGTTTTTCTCTCCAGCACAATGTCCGAGACCAGTTCCGTGACCGAAGTGAGGTCATGGTCGCCAAGGACCAGCTCCACCGGCTTGGTCGGGTCGTCAATTGTGTTGTCAAAAGGGTCGGTGACCGACGATTTCATACTTCAGGCTCCAGTTCCGTTTTTACGGCTTCCCGGTAACGCAACGATTTCTGTTTTCCCAACGCGGGGCCCTGAATGACCCCGCCATAATCACATCTATCCGTGGCCCTGCTCGGCATGGCCGCCTTGTTCCGCACCATGACCGCCGCCATGACCATCACCGTGCGCCGCCGCCGGCTCAATGGCCAGATTCGGATTGCGGATACGGGCCATGTAGAAGGTGCGGGGCTTCAGGTGCAGGTAGTTCAACAGGTCATAGGACCGGCTCGCCTCACGCAGCTTGCTGACCCGGCTGTCCTTGTCGTTCAAGTCGCCAAAGACGATGGCATCCGAGGGGCAGGTCTGGGCGCAGGCCGGCGTCACATCGCCGTCTTCAATGCCCCGGCCTTCAACCCGGGTCTCGACCCGAGCGGTCTCGATGCGCTGCACGCAGTAGGTGCATTTCTCCATCACACCACGAGAACGCACGGTCACGTCCGGATTCAAGACCAGACGCTGGGTCTCGGTCAAATCCTCGAAGTTGTTGAACCAATTAAAACGACGCACTTTATAAGGGCAGTTATTGCTGCAATAACGCGTGCCCACGCAGCGGTTGTAAACCATTGCGTTGAGGCCTTCATCGGTGTGCATGGTGGCCGCCACCGGGCAGACCTGCTCGCAGGGAGCCATCTCGCACTGGGCACAACCCACCGGTTGCTGGGCAACCTTGGGCTCGTCCATGTTGCCCATGAAGTAACGATCCATCCGGACCCAGGACATTTCGCGACCACGCGCGACTTCGTCCTTACCCACGACTGCAACGTTGTTTTCAGACTGGCAACCAATGACACAGGCGTTGCAGCCGTTGCACAGGTTCAGGTCGATGGCCATGCCCCACTTGTATCCCGTGTACTCCCACTCTTTCCAGAGCGATTCGAGCGGCGGGCTGTGGATACCGAGATGGTCCACGAAGTGTTCGTCGGCCTTGTACTCCTCCAGATTTCCTTCGCGCACCAGGTTGGGCACGCGCTTTTGGATCTCGTCGGCACCAGCCTGATCGATGGCGTGGTGATCCTGGGTCGTGGCCAGCAAGTAGGTCTCGCCGGTTGCCGTCAGCTTCAGGCCCGTGCCGTGGTGCTGGTTTTCCCAGGTCCGCAAAGCATAGGAGTTGAAGCCGGCGCCATTGCCCACACGGCCGGCATCATCGCGGCCATAGCCCAGGTTGACGGTCACCGAATACTTGGCCTGACCGGGCAAGACATAAATGGCCATGTCCAGTTGGCGGCCCTGGTATTCCAGGGTTGCCACGTCACCGTGTTTGAGGCCCGTTTCGGCCGACAGCGCCGGGCTGATCAAGGCCGCGTTGTCCCAGGTCAGCTTGGTCATGAAGTCGGGCATTTCCTGAAGCCAGGCATTGTCGGCAAAGCGGCCGTCAAAGGTGGACTGGTCCTGCATGAAGCAGATTTCCAGGTTGTCTGCGCTCAAGGTCGAGCCGTGGCCCGGAGCCTTCAGCGGCGCCCCGGCCAAAGCCAGCGGTTGGCCGTGAGCCTGGCCGCTGCCCTGAAGGAATCCATCGTGGATGAAGGCCCGCCATTTTTTCTCGAAGCCGCTGTTGTCCACTGGTGCGCCGCCGTTGCCGCCGGTCATGGCGTGGAAGCTGTCGCGCGCTATTTCGTATCCCGAACGCGGCGTGGCGTCGGCCAGTACACTCAACACTTCGTTGACGCTTTTGCCGTCGTACAAAGGCGCGATCAAAGGCTGCACCGACATGTGAGTCAGGTCCCAGCCCATGGCGTCGCCCCAGCTCTCAAGATAGTGAGCCTGCGGGATGTGCCAGGTGCTCAGCGCACCGGTGGCATCATGGCGTTGCCCCAGATGAATCCGGTTTTGGGCCTTGAGTATGGCCTCGCCAAATTTCAGGTCGACCGGCGCGTTGTAAACCGGATTGCCACCCAAAATCACGAGGGTATCGATGTCGCCGCGATTCAGGTTCTCGACCAACTCGGGCAGGAACCGGATTTGCGGTGTTTGCATCGGCAGGTAACTGATGGCGTGGCCCGTATTGCCCAAGGCTTCGTTCAGCACATGCAGCAGCGCGTGGGTATCGGCGTCTTGCCGGATGCCCGCAATCAACAATCCATGACCACGGTGGGCCATGAGGTCTTTGGCCAGATCGGCAATGTGCGCGCCGCCGGCGTGATGTCCGCGCCACTTGCCCAGCTCGCCACGATCGACTCCCGCGCCATTGGGCAGGGGCAAGCCTTCACCCAAGACCAGCTCAGCCGCCAAGGCCCACACCGCCGCGGCGATGTCGCCCGAAGCCGTGGGGAAACGGTGGTCAGCCATGCCGCCAGTGATGCTGTAGGTGTTCTCGAAACTGTACAAACGGTTCATGTGCCCATCTTCAGGGCGACGTCCGGCCGAGAACTGCTTGCTATTGCGCAGGGCTGTTGGGTGGTCCTGCAAAAAGTTGGCGTCGAAGTCGACAATCACCTGGGCCTGATCCAGATCCAACTGGCTCAAGGCGCCGGTGCCGAAGGCTTTTTTGGCGCCCTTCATTTCGTTGACGCGACTCACCGGTTCCCACAGATAAATGCCGGCGCCGGCTTGGCCCAAACGCATCTGCAGGCCGTTGGTGGCCGGCGAAGTTGAGGCGCCGCTGAGAACCGCGACACGGCCCAAGTTGCCTTTCACGCTGCTGTCCGCAAACGCCATAAAATCTTCCCATGAAGACTCCACACCTTTGCCGCGCAACACCTTCTGACTGCGATCCGGATCGTAGACATCCAATACGCTGGCCTGGGCAAAGGCGCTGGTGGCGCCCTGGCTCAAACCAAATTCCGGGTTTCCGTCAATCTTAATGGGGCGGCCATCGTAGCTGGTGGCCATCACTCCCAGAGCGATCGGGCCCAGTTCCATGGTGGTCGCAAATTGCATCGGTTTGCCCGGTGAGACACCTTCTGGACGCGCGGCAAATGGCACGATTTTTTCTTCGGGCCAGCGGCAACCGGTCAACGACGCCATGGCAATCGAAGCCGACATGACCTGCAAAAAACGCCGGCGCGTCAGGCCATCAGCCGGGGCGTCGATACCCGCGGGGAACTCGTTTTCCAGCTGGCTGCGGTACTCATCGGTATCGGCCAATTCCTGCAGGCTGCGCCAGTAGTTCTTTTCGTGGCCGGGGCCACCGCTGCTCTGCACGTTATTCATCTCGGACATTCTAAACCTTCCCTGACGACGACACCTACCGGTGGCAGGTCGTGCAGTCGGTGGACGGATTGATGTTGTGTTCGGCCCGCAACTGGGCGCCCAGAACGGCGGCATCTCCCGCAGGAGTCCAATTCATGTCGGTCACAAATTCGGCAGGTCGCAGATTGGGATCGGGATCGCGATGGCACTCCAGGCACCATCCCATGGTCAGTGGCTCGGTCTGTTCCACGACGGTCATGCGATTGACCTGACCGTGGCAACTCACGCAACCCACACCCGACTGGATATGCCCCGCGTGGTTGAAATACACGAAATCCGGCAAATCGTGGACACGGACCCAAGGAATTGGCTCGCCTGTTTTGGCGCTCTCGCGCACCAATGCCAACTGTTCACTCTCGGTTTTAACCGTCGCGTGGCAATTCATGCAGGTCGCCGTTGGCGGCAAGGTGGCCTGGGCCGTCGTCTCCACGCCCATGTGGCAATAGCGGCAATCAATGCCAAGATCGCCCGCGTGCAGCGCATGGCTGTAGGGCACCGGTTGCTCCGGCGCGTAGCCCATAGCCGACATTTCCGGCGAAAACACGCCGGTGATCAATACAACCGCATACAATACTCCACCCATCGCCAACAAGGCCGTGCCTTCGCGCAACAGGTTCACCCACTTGGGGAACACAAATTTGTCGGTGGTATTGTCAGTGCCGGTATTGCCAGGACCTTGGTCCTGGTTCTGGTTCTGGTCGAAATTTTCCGGAGCCAAGCGACTCTCCCCCTTCATCCACGATGAAAGTTGAAGCGCTGTCCCAGAGCCAAAGGCACCGGGACGTGCGGGATTCACGCATTTAAATCAGATTTTCTCAGGCAGATCGGGCAGATAATAATGCGGGGCCGGAATCCTGACAACGGAAAAAACAGGACCAAATGGGCGCATTTGTTCAAATGCTCCCGTTCTCCTGTTAATACCGGCAAAACTCCATCGGCGCACCTGGGCCATCATACGGGTCTCAAACAAGGCACCCACCGCCCCTACGCCGCCACTAAAACCACCTCAACCCGGTCTATTCGAGCCCTTTCAAGCCAAATCTCTGCAGATTCTCGGCTTAAACGGCCCAAGCTGGCCACTATCATCACCTTATTTGGTCGCAATTTCAATGAGATCTTTTGGCGCAATACGATCGCCACCACCGCCCATTGCTGAACACACCAAATCCGGACGAAAACTATCCGCCTCAGCGCCTAAAAGCAAACCCAACGGTGCAGTTTTTCCCGTGCGGCGACGCACGACTCCTCATGGCGCCACGCTGATTCTCCTCTACCTTGTCTGCCAATCGAGGAAAACCTCCAACGAAACACGGTACCAATGCAGCGTTTGATGCGAATTGTCGCCCTGGCCGCCTTGACCCTGACTCTGATCGGATGCCTCATGAAAGACACCAACGACAACGCGGACAACAACATCC
>JADGEP010000175.1:0-3890 GCA_016744275.1 Candidatus Krumholzibacteriia bacterium
ACGTAGTCCGGTATACCTGCCTCACTGTCTGCCACAAAATCGACCAGACTGTGGTTGGGCCGGCTGCCGGCGCTGCGGCGTTGCTGGCGCAGGAAAGGCACGCGCTGCAGAACTTCAGAGCGCGACTCGTCGCGGTACAGCAGCAGATCATCGCCCTCACGCGCAGCCGGAAATAAACCATAAACCGCCGCGGCCTTGAGTTCATCGCCGGCAATCAGTTCATCGAGCATGGCGTTGGCATCATCCAGCACCCGTTTGGCCTCGGGGCCGACTTTGGGGTCATCCAACACCTGCGGGTAGCGGCCTGGCAATTGCCAAGTCTGCAGAAACGGTGTCCAATCGATGTACTGGCGCAACAGATTCAGGTCGACCTCTTCCAATACCTGCACCCCAGGCTTGGCCGGCACTGGCGGCGTGTAGCCGGCCCAATCGATTTGCGGCGCGTTGGCACGGGCCTCTTTCAGAGTCAAAAGATTGCGCGCCGTATCGGTGGCCTCGCGGTCAATCCGCACCTGCTCGTATTCGGCGCGAACCTTGGCGATGGTCGCGGCACTGGTTTCCTTATTGATCAAGGTCCCGACTACACCAACAGCCTTGCTCGCATCCGGCACGTAGATCACGCCCGATTCGTACGAAGGTGCGATCTTCACCGCCGTATGCAGGCGACTGGTGGTGGCGCCGCCAATCAGCAGAGGGATCTTCAAACCGGCGCGTTCCATTTCCTGGGCAACGTGGGTCATCTCGGACAACGAAGGGGTGATCAGGCCACTGAGGCCGATGATATCCACCTTCTCTTTGACTGCCGTTTCGATGATGCGATCGACCGGGACCATCACCCCCAGATCGATGATTTCGTAGTTGTTACACCCCAAAACCACCGCCACTATATTCTTGCCGATGTCGTGCACGTCGCCCTTCACCGTGGCCATCAGGACGCGCCCGTTGGCCTTGGCGGCGCCGTCCTTTTCGGCTTGCAGATAGGGGTCCAAGACCGAGACGGCCTTCTTCATCACCCGCGCCGAGCGGATAACCTGGGGCAGGAACATCTTCCCCGCGCCAAACAATTCGCCCACCACATCCAAACCCGCCATGAGCGGTCCTTCAATCACCTTAAGGGGCGAACCTTCAGCCTTGAATGACTCCATCGTATCGGCTTCGACATAGTCAGCCTCGCCGGTGAGAAGAGCATGCCCCAGGCGCTCGTTGACTGTGCCCTCGCGCCAGCTCAGGTCTTCCTTGCGGGCCAGCTTCTTGCCCTTGGAGGCCTCCGCCAATTCCAACAGGCGTTCGGTGCCATCGGGATCCTGGTTCAGGACCACATCTTCCACCACAGCCAGCAGATCCGGCGCGATTTCCTGATAGACGGCCAACTGGCCCGCGTTGACGATTCCCATGTCGAGGCCGGCCTGGATGGCGTGGTAGAGAAAGACCGAATGCATCGCTTCGCGCACGGTGTCGTTGCCGCGAAAGCTGAAACTCAGGTTGCTGATGCCGCCACTGATCAAGGCACCGGGCATGGTTTCCTTGATGGCGCGGCAGGTCTTGATGAAATCCACTGCGTAATTGTTGTGCTCTTCCAGCCCCGTGGCCACGGCAAACACGTTGGGGTCGAAGATCACATCTTCAGGCGGGAAACCTTCTTCGTTCACCAGAATTTGCCAGGCGCGCTGGCAGATGGCCACCCGTCGCTCGTAGGAGTCGGCCTGTCCATCTTCATCAAAAGCCATGACCACCGCGGCGGCGCCATAGCGCATCACCAGACGGGCCCGGCGGCGGAATTCGTCCTCGCCATCTTTCAGGCTGATCGAGTTGACCACGCCCTTGCCCTGGATTCGTTGCAAGCCAGCCTCGAGCACATCCCACCGCGACGAGTCGATCATCACCGGCACCCGCGACACCTCGGGGTCGCTGGCCAGAACATTCAGAAACTCACCCATGGCGCTGACCGATTCGAGCATGGCGTCGTCCATGTTCACGTCAACGATCTGGGCGCCACCGCGCACTTGCTGCCGCCCCACTTCCAGGGCCGCTTCGGTTTTGCCTTCACGGATCAGGCGAGCAAAGCGGGCACTGCCCGCCACATTGGTGCGCTCGCCCACGTTCACAAAGAGCGAATCTTCGTCGATGCGCAGGGGCTCGAGTCCCGCCAAGAAAGTGCCTTTGCGTTTTTCAGGCACCTGACGGGGCTTGAGGCCCTCAACAGACTTGGCAATGGCTTCGATGTAATCCGGCGTCGTGCCGCAGCAGCCGCCGACGATATTCAGCAGGCCGTCCTTGGCAAAGTCCGAGAGGATCGTCGCCATCTGATTTGGAGTTTCGTCATAGCCGCCCAACTCGTTGGGCAGGCCGGCGTTTGGATGGGCCGAAACCAGAGTATCGGCGGTGCGGCTGATGTCCTCCACAAAGGGCCGCATGGCTGTGGCGCCCAAAGCACAATTCAATCCAAAAACGGTCGGATTGGCGTGGCGCAACGAGATCCAGAAGGCCTCAGGCGTCTGGCCTGTCAGCGTGCGGCCACTGGCATCGGTGATGGTGCCGGATATCCAGACCGGCATGTCGTGCAGCTTGCGCTGGCGCAGGATTTCGCTCACCGCGTACACCGCAGCCTTGGCGTTCAAGGGGTCAAATACGGTCTCGACCATGAGGATATCAGCGCCGCCATCCAGCAGCGCCTCGGCCTCTTCGCCATAGGCCTGCACCAACTGATTGAAGGTGATGTTGCGCATGCCCGGATTGTTCACATCCGGCGAGATGGAGCAGGTGCGATTGGTCGGCGCCAGGGAACCGGCCACAAAGCGGGGCCGATCCGGATTGGCGCGGGTGAATTCGTCGCAGGCCTCGCGGGCCAGGCGAGCCGCCGCCACGTTGATGTCTTTCACCAAGTGGGCGGTCTTGTAATCCGACTGGGCGACCGAAGTGCCGTTGAACGTATTGGTGGTGATGATGTCCGCACCGGCCGCCAAATAGCCGCGGTAGATGCCACCGATCACATCGGGTTGGGTCAGGCTGAGAATGTCATTGTTGCCCTTGAGATCGACCTCATGGTCACGCAACATGTCGCCACGGAACGCGGTTTCGTCCAGATCGTGGGTCTGGATCATCGTGCCCATGGCGCCGTCCAGTACCAGGATGCGTTCGCGGGCCATGCGGTTCAGATCGTCTCGTGTCAGTCTGAGCATGTCAGCTCTTTCCATCGCTTTCTCCGCCGACGCGGATCTCATCGATCACCTGGGCATTGTGGCGGATCATGGCCCGCAATTCGTTCACGTAGTCGAGGCCACGCTCGGAGTAATCCATCAAACCGGCCGCCAATTCCGCAGCGTCCGGAGCCTGTCCCTGCAGGCGCATGCTGGACCGGATTTCTCTCAACAACTGGTAGGTTCGGCCCGTGTTGAGGTTGTGCATGTAGCTGCCAACTGATTCGCTAACCGACTCGTATCGTGCCACTTCATAGGTCGCACCAGCTGGTCTGCCAGCAGGGATCATGCCACAGCCCTGCCGGAAGCACCATTGCCCGAACAGGTTGTTGCCTTCGCGGGCAAAGCGGGACGTGCCCCAGGCCGACTCGTTGGCCGCCTGGGCCAAAGCCAAGTCCTCGGGGACGGCATCCACCCGCTGAAAAATGGTGACCCAGAATTCGGCCTGCGCAGTGTCCGCGTCGGGCAATCCATACTCGGTACTGATCAGCGCCAACCACTGCCGGTCTACCGGATCAATGGCCCGATGCCAGCGCACGTGGTCGTAAATGTAACTCAAGCGGCTGCGGATCGCTGTCAGCCGCGCATTCTCCGACTGCACTAGCGGCAACAAATAGCCAAAAAACTGAGATTTCTTATGCGAAACGTCCCGAAAGGCTCGGAAATCCGGCAAACTGGCATTGGTCGAGCTGG
>JADGEP010000175.1:3900-7823 GCA_016744275.1 Candidatus Krumholzibacteriia bacterium
GGCTGGGTCTTGAACCATCAACCCCTGGGATTGCCCCGGCTGCAAATCGTCCGCTCCCAGTTTTGGCGCGGCCACCGCATCGCGGGCCCGCAAATTCCCCGCCGTGGGGGCCTCGTCAAATTCTGCTTCGGAAGTTTCGGCAAAAGTGCCACCGCCCAAAATCAGGACGCCCCCCAGAATCAGAATCATCAGTTTTTGCATCAGGTTCATGGTCGTTCCCTGTAAGACAATGTTGGTACTCACTTTTGCTCGACGTGAGACGGGCCCAAGGACTGCTCAAAACTTCGGCAGAGAATAAGGGCAAAGTGAGGAAAAAGCGAGTTTTAGCCGGAAAAATGCTCCCTTCCGGACAATTATGATCCCCCAAGTCCCACAAATCTACTGTGATAGATGAATCTTCTCAATCACCCTTCAAGTCAGCCGCCTAAAGGTCGAAACATGAGGAAGCAAGGGTTTTCCTTAACCGCCCAAGAGAATGGAACCATCCATGGCCGACACAGCCGTCCTGCTCGTTGACGATGAAGCTCAGATCCTCAACTCCCTGCGGCGAGTACTGCGCAAGGAGCCATATAAAGTGTTTACCGCGGAAAGCGGCGCCGAGGGCTTGAAAATCCTGCAGGAACATTCCATCCAGACCATTGTCTCGGATCAGCGCATGCCCAATATGACTGGGGCCGAATTTCTGCTCAAAGCCAAGGAGCTTTGCCCGGACACCATCCGGGTCATGCTCTCGGGATATGCCGAGCCCGAAGCGATCCTGGCATCGATCAACCAAGGCGAAGTCTTTCGCTTTCTGGCCAAGCCCTGGTGCGATGATGATTTGAGGGTCACCATCAGGCAGTGTTTGGAGCACTACAAAATCGTGCAGGAAAACCGTGCGTTGACGGCTCAATCGGAACGCCATGTCAAGGAACTGGAGAAGCTGAACGGTCTGTTGCAATGCTCGGTGGAAGAGCGCACCCGCTCTCTCCAATTTTCACAGGAAGTCTTTGAAAATCTGCCCCTGAGCGTAGTGGGTATCAGTCAGGAAGAAGAAATTGTCCTGACCAATGAAACCGCACGCGGTGAATTTGACGCCTTGCGCAGCCTGATCCCCGGCACGGACATGTCCGACATCCTGCCGGCCGAAGCAGTGGCCGCCATCCAGGCCTGCATCACGACCACGGAATGCGAAAATTTCGAATTCACCTGGGAAGACAAATCTTACAGCGCCCGGCCACAAAAGTTGGGATCCAGTGCCGAACCGCGCGGGTTGGTCCTGCTGGTTGAGGAGAAAGTCTGATGACCACCACTGCCGAACTCACCGAAGTTGTGGAGAAGAAAATCAAGGATCTGCCGCCATTGCCCATGGTGGTCCAGAAATTGGTGCGCACCCTGGATGACGACAACAGCTCCGCCGACGACGTGATGAAGGTGCTGACGGCCGATCAAGCCCTGGCCAGCAAGGTGCTCAAGCTCGTCAATTCCTCTTTTTACGGAATGTCCGGTGAAGTTGCGACTCCTTCGCGAGCTGTGGTCATCCTTGGCTTCGCGGCTATTCGCAATCTGGCCGTTGGCCTGAGCGTGGCCAAATTCATGTCCGTCTCCGGAGACGACGACCACATGCAGCGTTTCTGGGACCAATCGGTCACCACGGCCGCCGCCTGCCAGATGCTCGCCAAACAGACGGGGTACGAAGACCCCGAAGAGGCCTTCATCGCGGGCTTGCTGCACAACATCGGGCACATGGTTTTGAACATCGCCGTGCCCAAGGAATACGAGCAGGTCCTGGCTGACGGACCCCACCATATCCTCGCCAATGAGAAAACCCACATCGGCCTGGGCCACGCCAAAGCCGGGCAGATGCTGCTCAAGCATTGGAAGCTGCCCCGCTCCTTGTCCAGCGCGGTGCGGTTCCATCACAACGCCAAAGTCTATACCGGTAAGGAAGACCCTCTGGTTTCCCTGGTAGCCCTCGCAGACGCATTCGCCTGTGTCTATGGCGCTGTGTACGAGCGCACGATGAACGATGACGACTTGCTGGCGTTGGTCAAGGTCACTGGCTTTGATCTGGAGACCGTCGGCGCAATGCTGGAAGAACTGGGTACTCGCATCGAAGAGACCCGGGTGTTCCTGCAGATCGCCACCGATGAAGAAGTCGAGAAGGCCGAACACGCCGACCCCGGCGGGGCCGGAGTTGTCATGATCTGCACCGATGCCGCGCGAATGTCCTGGTCCCGCCAAATCTTCGACCATTACGGCGTGACACCTGTTTCGGCCAAGGCCTTTCTCAGCAACCCGGACGTCGACAACGAAATAGATTTTGTCATTCTGGATCCCAGCAGTGTGAGCGCTGAACAACTGGGAAAAATGAAACCGCGCCTCACCGAAACTTCCGCCACTTTGCTTCTGCTCGGTGGTGACCCCGACGGTGTGGTAGCAGGGATCTTGGGCACCGACGTGGCCGCCATCCCCCTGGCATTCACCAAGGCCGACTTTGCCTGGGAATAGCCCAATCTCCAGTCGTCAAAAAACGGGCTGATTCTGAGATCAGAATCAGCCCGGATTTTTGAGGCACCTGCCGTTCGCTCAGGAGAAGTTGAAGTCGTGATCCGCTGCACTAGGCGTGGCATCCTCGCTGGCTTCTTCTTCCTCTTCGGGCGCAGAGCCTTCGGGCACAATCACCCACATGGGCAACTGCAGGCCCACGGTGTCGTTGTAGTTCTGGATCCTCTCCAGCAGACTGACAGTGACTTCCTGGCCCGCCGCTACCAACAAGAGACCGCTGGCGGCTTTTACTTCTTCGTTGAGCACCATGCCGGTCCGCAATTCGAGCAGGGTCACGCCTCGCACCGAGGTGTCATCGCCGGTCTGGTCCACGACCTGATCCACCACATTGAGGACCGCCGGGTCGTACACCCCGGCCTGAACCCGCATATCGTCCAGGATGCGTGAGGGCGCATAGCCCAATCGTTGCAATTCCTCGGCGCGCATGGCAACCCTGAGAATTCTGGCCCCAGCGGGAATATCAGCTCCCGAAACCTTGTTTTTGGGCGTGCCCGTGCCGTCAAAATTCTTGGTCAGATAGGTGAAAATATCGAGGATGGGATCCAGGCGGGGAATATTGCCCAACACGTCCTGGTTCACCTCCGGAATGCGCGCCACCATGGACTGCTCATGCTCAGTCAGTTTTTCGCCCCGGTACACACGCCCCACCGTTTCCTGGGGCAGAATAACCGTGCCGATCTGGGACAACATGGCCGCCATCTCGGCCTGCCACAGGTCGGGCACACCAAGCTTTTCACTCAGAGCCACTACGAGGTTCCGAATACGAGTTGCCCGCCCAAAGGCCTCCGGGCTCGCCAGGGACAAGACATCGGTCAGGGCTTGAATGCTGCCTTTGAGGGTCTGTTCCAACAGCACCTTTTCAGCCATTTGCAATTCGTACTGCACCATGGCTGCCTCGATGGCGCTCAGAAGATTTCCCGCAGAACAGGGTTTGGTCATGAACCGGAAAATGTGCCCATCATTGATGGCAGCCACCACCACGTCCAGCTCCGCAAATCCCGTCAGCAATAGACGCACGGTTTCCGGGCAGGTCTTGTGGGCGTGGCCCAGAAAAACGGCGCCGTTCATTTCCGGCATTTTCATGTCAGAAACAACCACCTGGAAGGGACCCTCGTTTTTGAGGATCTCCAGGCCCTCCTTGCCTCGGGTTGCGGTGCGGATATCAAAATGTTTGCGCAAACTGCGCTGGATGGCTTTGAGGATGTTCTCCTCGTCGTCCACAAACAGTATGCGGGGCTTGTCACTCATGGAGTTCCTTCTTCTGGCGGTCGCAGGGCCCTCGTGAAGTCTTCAACAATTGTTTCGTCAATTCCTCAACTTTCTTTACATGCATCCGATATAAAAAGGAGAAATGAAGGAGATAGTGATGACTATTC
>JADGEP010000176.1 GCA_016744275.1 Candidatus Krumholzibacteriia bacterium
GCTCGGAGTCAGCGCCACATCGACCGGCACGGCAAAACGGTAGGGCAAGCCTTCGGCCTGGCGCAGGGCATCGTCGGCCGCCATTTCAGCGGCGGTGATGCCCACAAATCCTTGCCGAGCCACAGCGCTCAAGGGCAGCACCGCACCTTGGTCGGGTGCCGCAACGGCCATCGGATTGTTGGTCAAAACCACCGTCAGCAGCAACAGCAATCCCGGCAACATGGGCAACAGTCGGCGACTCGATTCAATCATGAGAGCACATCTTCCCGTTTGGTGACAGACTGCCCGTGGACAGCCAATACGGCGTTGTAGGCGATGGTCCAACCCAGGATGATCTGGGACAGATAATGTTTGCGATCATTCAGGCGGGACCACCCCGTGGCCCAAGCCGCCACGTGGCTCAAGGCCCGCACCGGCCCTTCACCCGACCGCACCGCCAGGGTCAGCCAGGGCACCGCGGCGATAAAAGTGTGGCCGCTGGCTGAATTGGGCGCCGCCATGGGACGCCAACGAGGGCTGCCATCATCCGAAGACGGACGGTTGGCACCCAGGCCTCGTTGCACTGTCCACAGCAGGGGCAACCCCACGACCATGGCCTCAAAATTGGCCCGCCCCCAGCGGCTGAAAGGACCGCTCTGCCACCAGGCATCGATGCCGGCAACCAAGAGCCAATTCACAAACCAAAAACGTTCGCCAAAGACCTTAAAAACGTGGGCCAGGCGGTCGGTTCCCGAAGAGCGCACTTTGTCGCGGTGAAACTCTTCGGCCAATTCGTCGGCACCGGAATAGGCCAGGATGCCCGCCAATACCGTGGCGCCACCCAGGCGCAAAAACGAACGCCGTCCGTAGTTGCGTCGCCAGTGCCCGCCGGTGCCTTTGAACAGCGGTGCCCGCTGACCTGGTCCACGCCTGGTGCGCCGACCCCAGCGATCGGGCAAAACCAGCAGCGCACAAACCACCGACAGTCCCAGAACAACCCACATCTCAGGAATCCATTTCTGCGACCAATCGGCCGACTTCCCGGGCCAACGCCGGGCCGCTGGTCAATCCGGGCGACTCGATGCCCATCAAATTGACGAGCCCCTCCAGCTGCGAATCGGTTTCGCGTTGCACGACAAAATCGACCAAACCGGTGGTCGAAAGTTTGGGCCGCAGGCCGCTCATGGCCGGCACCAGGTCTTCACGTTCCAGCCAGGGCAGGAATCGCTTGGCATCGGCAAAGAATGAATCGCCGCGATCCGGATCCACACTGTAATCCAGGGCGATGCCGGCTGCTCCGGTCGCCACCTCACGCAGGTCGTGATCGTATTTTTGCAGATCCGGCCCCAATTTCATTTGGCCACCCAGATCCAGGCATACGTGCACGCCCAGGCTGGTGCCACTGGCTGGCGGCACGGGGTAGATGAGCCGGCTGACGCGCCCGGCGTGGGCGTCGGCCACCGCAAAATAGTTGCCCTTGGTCAGGTGCAGTTTCCATTGGCGTGCTTCCACATCAATGCCCGCCATGGCTGCGATGCCGTCGGCCCAGAGCCCGGCCGCATTGACAACCACCCGGCTGGTGTGGGTCCAACCTTCGGCCCGATTTTCACCCAACGGCGTGATGGTCACCTGCCAGCCGCCCTTGATTTTTTCCAACTCCGTCACCCGCGCGCCCGTCATCACCTGGGCGCCGCGACTGGCCGCCAGGCGGGCATAGGCCTTGGCCGCGCCCTCGGCGTCCAAGATTCCGGTTCGCGGCGACAGCAGCCCGCCAACGGCGCTGATCTGCGGCTCCAGCTTTTTCACCTCGGCCTGATCCACCAGGCGCAGATCTTCCACACCGTTGGCCTGGCCCAGGGCAAGCAGCCGTTCAAGGTGAGGAATTTCCGCTTCTTCAACCGCCACGATCAGCTTGCCGCATTCCCGATAGCCCACCCCGGCAGACTCGCAAAAACCTTTCAGCAGGTGCCGGCCCTCGACGCAGAAACGCGCCTTCAATGACCCGGTCGGATAATACATGCCGCCGTGGCACACTTCGCTGTTGCGGGAGGTGGTGCCGTGGGCCAGACCCGACTCCATCTCCAGCAGCGCCGTGCTCAAACCCTGGCCCGCCAGTTCGGCGGCCACGGCACAGCCGACAATGCCGCCGCCGATAACTGTTGCTTCGATATCCAAGAAGGCCCCTAACGGCGGGAACGTCGGTCCAGCCAGGTGTCGTAGTCCGTGTGTTCGTAAATTTTCTTGCTGATATATTCGGCCACTCTCAGCAATTTTTCAGCACCGACTTCACCATCGATGCGGGTCAGGCGTTTGCCCTTGGCGTCAAGGAACCAAAGCACCGGCGCAGATTCCACTTTGAACTTCCGTGCCAGCGAAGGCACCTCCGAGACATCTATAGTCGTCGCCGAAAAATTCTCGTTCAAATACCGAATCACTTTGCGGTCCTTGTAGGTTTCGCGCTTCATCTTTCGCCACACACCCGATTGAGATGAGGAGAATTGCACCAACACCGGCACGTCCTCCCGCGTCCCCTTTTCCCGGGCCTGCCGATAGGTCAGCCAATGCACTGCCCGGTTGTCCTCTTCAGCCTCGACCGGCCCGGCACCGGCAACCATGACCAGCAGCAAAATGACCGCGCTCAAACTATTCCTGGCCCTCATGATGTTTTTCTCCCTTGGCTGGCGGGATCCGGCCATGGCCAGTTCCCCGGTACCGGGGCCGCGAACGCCAGCGTTCGACCGCCCACCGGATGAGCAATTTCCAATGTTATCGCATGCAACGCCAGCCGGTGATCCGCCAAGCGCCATTCTGAACCGTATTTCACATCACCCAACAACGGACATCCGATCAACGCCATTTGCGCCCGAATCTGATGGCGACGTCCGGTCACCGGCCGGATGCTGACCAATGCCATCCCGTTGGCCGTCTCGGTCACATTGTAGCGGAGAAGGCTTTCCTTGGCTCCGGAAAAGGGCGCCGTCCGGGCCTGGGTCACGCCCCGGTGGTCCCCGGCGGCCGCCAACCAGCTCTTCACTTCGCCCTCTTCTGGCTGCGGAGTGCCCGCGACAACCGCCAGATAGGTTTTACGCACCGCATTGTCCCGAAATTGGGCCGAAAGCCGCGCCGCCGCCTTGCTGGTCCGCGCCAGAACCGTCACTCCGCTCACGTTGCGATCCAGGCGATGCACCAGCCCCACGTACACGTTGCCCGGTTTGCTGTATTTTTCTTTCAGGTACGCAGCCGCAACCTCAACCAGGGTGGAATCACCACTGTGATCGCCCTGAGCCAACAAGCCGGCGGGTTTGTCCACCACCAACAGATGGTTGTCTTCATAAATGACAGGCAGATCCATGATGCTCCCGGGTTCGGCTTGAACCCTAATAGTAACCCGGTCATCACGGCACTGACAAGACACGCCTTGGCTCAGCGGCAGGCTCGGTTCATTGAGATTGAGATTTGCGCGGGAATCAGTGGGCCGGAAATAGCCCAAAAGAGGCGTCGAAAGCGGGCCGGATCAGACCCCATTTTCCTTGAACAATGAAACGTAACCCTGATCCTCGATCTTGATGTGGTCGGCGAACCAATCCACCAGGAACCCCACCAGTTCTTCATTCAAGCCGTCGTCCGTGAGCAGGAATTTGCGGTGAAAGTCTTCCACCATGGCGGCAAAATAGGCGTGCTGCCGCTGATGGGATTCGAGATTCGCGTAGCCCAGGACTTCCATCAGGCTTTCTTCGGAACGGAAGTGTTCCATGACATAATCGGCCAACTCACCGATGACTTCGGCCACCAGATCGGAATCTTCCTCATTGGCTTCCACCACTAGCATCCGGTTCATCAACTCAAAGAAATGCGCATGCTGTTTGTCTATCAGGTCCAACCCCAAGCGCATATCCGGTGCCAATGCGACTGCCATGATTCATTCCCGCTTTCTTAGCGGACCCCGTTCTGCTTGAAGAGGTCGACATATTTCGGATCTTCCACCCGGATGTGGTTGGTGAACCATTCCACCAGGTATCCGAGCACTTCGTCATCCAATCCGATTTCTTCGTTCACGTATTTCGTGTGAAAGTTTTCGACCATGGCCGCGAATTGGACGTGCTTCATCAGATGCGATTCCAATTCGGGATAACCGTGAAGAACCATGAGGTCTTCTTCGGTCTCAAAATGATCCCGCACGTAACCGACCAGCTCTTCCAGGATTTCGCCGATCAATTCCCGATTGCCGTCCGTCGCATCCGAGGCCATCAGTCGGTTCATCAGCTCGAAAAAACGAGCGTGCTCGCGGTCAATCGTTTCCAGCCCCAGACACAGTCCAGGCGCAAGTTCCATGGTTTCCATACTTCCTCCGGTTCAGTCTGTTTGAATTGAAATCGGCCGAAGTGGAAGTCACTGAAGAAATAAGTGCAATCTTTATTCCGAATCTCGAACGGGCGCCGCATAGATCAGGGCCGCCACCATAACCAGCAGGCTCATCATGACACGGACAAAGGGAGCGGATTCACCGAATACTATCCACGCAACGGCAACTGCCAGAGGAACTTTGAGGTTATTTGCCACCGCCAGAAAACCCGATGAAGCCCGGGCCGCGCCGCGATTCCAAAGGTAAAAACCCAACCCCGTGGGCAGCAGGCCCAAATACAATAGAACCCAATGGGACGCCGGTTTCCAGTCGGCCACGGCCAGGATTCCGCCAACACCCGAGCGGTACAACAGGGCCGCAAAGGTCACTAAAAAGGCCCCCAGATACATCCAGCCCACCAGGGCAGCATCTTTGCCGGCGGCCGCCTTCTGCAACCCCACAAATCGCAACTGCCCCCAGGCAAAACAAAGATTCGCCCCCTGCAACAGCGCCACACCTCGCCAGTCTGCGCCACCGGAATAGCCCCGCAAGACCAACGCCGCTGCCGCCACAGCTACCACCGCAGCCACCAGGTGGCGTGGGGTGAAACGCCGCCGCTGCCAATCGTCCAGGCCCACCACATACAGCGGAGTGAAGATGGTGAACAGCGCCACCATCCAGGCGGGCAACCAGGCAAAACTGGCGATATAAAACACGTACATCAGGCCAAACTGAATCACCCCAAGGGCCATGGCCCGCCGCGCCAAAAGGCTGCTCAAACGGCCCCGAAGCACCAGAGGCAAAAACAACAATGCGGCCAAAAACAGCCGAACCGCCGCCACCGCCACCGGGTCCAATCCCGCCAGTTGACCTTTGATCAAACCGAACGAGAAAGCCCACAGCAACGATGCAGCCAGCAATAACAGCATGAAAATCCTGTCGTGATTTAGCGGACCAGGGTCAAGGGGCGCACCTGAGCCAGGCCAGCGCCCTGCAGGCGGATAAAATAAGTGCCAGAGGCCACCGCGCGCCCGGCATTGTCAGTTCCATCCCAGCGGGCTTGATGATCTCCCGGGGCCATGAATTCGGCAACCAGCTTTTTCACCAGACGTCCCGACACATCGTGGATGTCCAGGCGCACATCGGTCTCAGCCGCCAACTCAAAACGAATATTGGTGGCCGGATTGAAGGGATTCGGGACATTGTCGCGCAATGTCATGGGCCCGCCCACCGTCTGGGGCACCTCGCTGACACCGCCATCAGCCACAGTGCAAAGCACCCAGCCGTCAGGATCCAATTGCACGTTCAATACGTTGCCGCTGACCAAGACATCGTACCATTGCGCAGCTTGGCTGTTTTGAACCACCGTGGTGGTGGTGCCGGCATCGGTTGTGATCCGCAGGTCCAACGGCATGGTGAATAATCCGGTGTTGGCCTGGGTCTGTTCAATCTTGACCATCACCCGGGTCTGTCCTGCTTCGGGCACCGTCCGCCAAGACATCTGGTAGGCCGGATAATACTCGCCGTAGATCCACTGCTGGAAAAACGGCTGCAGGTTGAGGCCCGATACGGATTCGAACACCCCTTGAAAATCTTCGGTGGTCGCGCCGCTGAACGCGTAGGTCGCGCGCCACAAGTCCAGGGCCTCGGCAAAGCCCGCTTCGCCGACTACCCGGCGCAACATGTGCGGCACCCAACTGGCTTTTTGGTAGCTCAGGTTAAAATCGAAGATGGTGTGAAAATTGTTGGGATTCTCCACGAAAATCGTGCCGGGCCCCAGGTAGCGGGCGTCATACATGGCATCCCGGTATTCTTGCGCTCCCAATGATTTTTCAATCCACAAGGCCTCGCTCCAGGTGGCGAATCCTTCATTCAACCAGATGTGGCCAAAATCGGCGCAGGTGATCAGGTCGCCAAACCACTGGTGGGCCAATTCGTGGGCGATCAATTCTTCAGAGTACGAGTTGTAATACAGGCTGCTGCAGGTCTGATGCTCCATGCCTCCGCCCCAGAGAAACTGGGCATGGCCGTATTTTTCAGCCAGGAATGGGTATTCGCCGAACAATTCGGCAAAGGCGGTGATCATCGGAGCCACCACGGCGTACCCCGCCTGGGCATTGGCCAACTGGTCGGGAAATACGAAATAGTCCAGGGGCATGGTATCGCCGGTTGCCGACACATAGTTGTCGCTGAAGGTTGCATAGGGGTAGGCCGTGATAGAAATCAAGTAGGTCGCCACCGGGTACCGTTCGGTCCAGTGGTAGGTTCTCTTTCCTGGCGCCGGAATGGTCACCTGATCCAGGGTGCCATTGCTGGCCACCACCATGTCGGCATCGACCGTGACGTGTAATGCCACTGAATCGGCTTTGTCGGTGTTCAAGTCCTTGCACGGCCACCATTCCCGGGCCCCGAAGGGTTCACTCAGGGTCCACACCAGCGCTTCGCCGCCATAGATTTCCCACCCAAAATCATCACCGCTCGGATTGCCGTAATAATCCACCTCAACTTCGACAATTTCCCCAGTGGCGTAGGTGCGGTCCAAGGTCAATGTCAACAAACTGCCCAGGCGCGAATAAACCAGCGACACCCCACCGGCGCGGGCCTCGGGCACATACATGTTCAGGTCCAGATCCAGGTCCATGGTCGCCAGGTCAGCGCCGACCACTTGCGCCCGAATGGTGGTGGTGCCCGACAAAATTTTGGTGGTCGTATTGAGACCAATCACCAAGTCGTAAAAGCCCACATCGTAGCGTTCCATATTGGGCGTGCCCTTGTCCAGGCCCGAACCGGCGGCGTTTTTCAATCCCATCAAGGCTCGCGATTTGGTTTCGGCCTCCAGCGCCCGGTGCTGCCGCGCCTCGGCAATCCTGGTCCACGGCGCGCCCTCACCAGGCAATGCCATGGGCACCGGATGTTCACCGGCCTGCACCAGAACCGCACCGAAAAACAGGCAGGTCAAAACCGCCCCAGGTATCCAGTGGCGGCAGCGGTCGGCGGTTCGCAAAGGAGCACGCAACAAGGGTCATTTCCTCAGGTTGGGGATTGCATCAGGCAAAATTCAGCGACAGGTTCATTATACTACAAATGCGCTGGATATGACAAACGGCGCGGACCAGCCGCGCCGTTTGCACTCTTACAAGACCTTGTCAGTCAGACAACTAGTCGACCTTGGCCATCAGTTCCAACAGGTCGCAAACCCGGTTCGAGTAGCCACCCTCGTTGTCGTACCAGCTGATGGTTTTCAACAGCTTGCCGTCGATGACCGAAGTGCAGCCCGGATCAAAAATGCTCGAGTGGCTGTCGCCCACGATATCCGACGATACGATGTGGTCGTCGCCGTAGCGCAGGATGCCGCGCAGCTGGTCCGACTCACTGGCCGCTTTCATGGCCGCGTTGACTTCTTCGACGGAAACTTCGCGGTTCATCACCGACACCAGATCGACTACCGAGCCGCAGACCACCGGCACGCGCAGGGCCATAC
>JADGEP010000177.1 GCA_016744275.1 Candidatus Krumholzibacteriia bacterium
GTCTATCACCGGGTCATTGAAAAGAACCAGAGCAGCGTGGGTCCTGGCCAGTTCGGTTTGCAAATCTTGCAGGTCGGCGACATCCCCAGCGAGGCCATCGCGAAAAGCAGGCGCCCGCCCCCGCTCGACCGTTGCAAAGGCTTCTGCGGGGCGTCCCGTCGACAATTGGCACTGGGCCAACGACGCGTAGATTTCGCCGCTGGCGGCGAAGATCCCGGCCCGGCTGCGCTCATCGGCCAGGTTCTCGCGGCGCTCTTCAAACAGGTCCCGGGCGAAAATCAAAGTGCTTTCAGCCTCCGCCACACGCCCCAGGGCAAACAAGGCGTTGCCTTCGAAACGCAGCAGCACCGTCAGCAACGGAGTTTGCCCCGCAGCCTGAACCTCAGGGGCCAACTTTCGAACCAGGGTCAAGGCCTCTTCAAAACGGCCCATTCCCAGCAGACAATCGGCGATGGCCTGGTCCACAAAAGTGGCCGAATAATCGTCTCCACTTTGGCGCAGCAACTCCGCCGAATTCTCCAGAACCGGCAACGCTTCGTCTCGCCGACCGAGGTCCAACATGGCATTGCCAAGGCCCATCGCAGCCATACCCCGCACATTCTCATCCGCTGAACCCGAAGCCAACTCTACAGCTCGCCGGCCTTCCAGAACGGATTCTTCGTAGCGCTGCATGCCCCGCAATAGCTGGGCGCTGCGCATGGCATTGCCCACTTGCCCCTTCGGATTGTCCACAAAATCCAACCATTTGTGTTCTTCGGCGGCGGCGGCCAGCGCCTCGGAGGTGCGGCCGATATTGGCAAATGCCTGGGCCAGGTTTCCCCAGGTGCGGCTGAGGCCCATGGTATCAGCCAAGGCTTCCCGGATTTCCAAAGCCCGTTCATACACCGGCAGCGCCGCCTCCACATCACCGCGGGCGGTGTGCCCAATCGCCAAGGCATTGAGTAGAGAGGATTCGGATTGTTTGAGGCCCGCCGCCTGGGACCAGACGACACCCCGTTGCCAGCGAGCCAGGGCCGTGTCCAATTGGTTGGTCCGGAAGGCCGCGATGCCTGACACTTCGAGACAGCGCGCCGCCAATTCCACATCCAGCGGCCGCAAACTGTCGGCATACATCGCCAAGACTTCGGCCCGCGGTGCCCATTCGCCACCCTGCTCAGCCAGCGCTCCTCGCGCCCGTTCGACCACGCGGTCGTCTCCCGGCGCGCTCCAGGCCACGTCGGCGATCAGCATCAATGGTGCGGCCAGGAAAACCAACACTCGCAATTTCATTCCTGCACCTTTGGCTTCACGTTGAATTCCAAGGCGGCGCTGGTCGCGCCTTCTCGCCCATCGGGCAACAATTCGACAATCAGCCACAACCAGGAGCCTGTGCTGTCGTCGGGGGTTTCGGCCGGTGGACGCACCAGCACGGTATCGGCCACCACGGCCACGGCTCGCCGCCGGGCCTGGCCGTCGTAGAGTTCCCAACGGTAACGCGAATCCGCCGCTGACACGGACGGGTGCCATACAAATTGCTGCGGGAAATCATCCCGGTCTCCGGACGGAAAGATCCCCACGGCAGCACCGGCGTCGCCTGCGCTGCGCAACCTCAAGGGCAGGTCATTGATATCATCCTGGCCCTGGGGCATGAGGATGAAGAACGCCAACAAGGCGGCCATCAGCCCACCGGCCCAGGCCCACCGCGGCGCCACGACAATTCGGCGCGCAGAGACTGCGGCGGTCCGCAATTCGGCTTCCAGTTCCAGGGACGAATAGGCCTCTTCGGCAAGATCCGCATCGGCCAATAGATCCGACTCAAATTTCTCGGGCGCGCCGGTGCGGGAGTCATTGGCCAGCCAACGTTCCAGGTTTTCACCATGCCGTTCGTTCACAAGCTCACCCCCTTGCGGCGCAAAAGCTCGGCGAGCTTTTGGCGGCAACGATAAATTTTGCGATAAAATGCCGAGTGTTCAATGCCCTCACGCTCGGCCAATTCTCCCGCTTTGGTTCCCTGGGCCATGGACCACAACCATCCGGCGCAATCAGGTCGCTCAAGCCGCAATTCAGCCACCGCTGCCCGAACGGTGCGTGCCCGTTCGGCTGTTGCCAAAGCCGCCAGGGCATCCGGACTGTCGTCGCGAAAGTCGCGGTCTTCGACAGTTTCGTGCCGCCGGCGCTTCTGGTACCAGTTGCCAATGACGTTGCGCAGCACCACGAAGCACCAGCGCAATGAAGGTTCTGCCGCGCCGGATCCAGCCGCCTCTGCCGGGCCCTTGGCCAGGATGATGCCCAGGGCGTCGTGCACGACATCCTCGACGGCATCGGCGGGCACGCGGCGCGCTGCGATCTCAGCAAAACGCTGGCGCAGAAGCGAAAGCCACGAAGAGTCCATTGGGGGATGCTGGTGTTCTGTATCCATGGGGCCCGCGGAAAAAGGTGATAAATGGCACCGCCCGCCGGCTGGGCGATCGTGCTGAAGCCACTATACGCGCCCCTTTCGGACCCGGTCCACATTCCTCTTCTATTAATTTTGCCGTTGATCAATGCCACACCTTCTGCTTCTTCGACCTCATGCCTCGGCACCAGACTCCTCACACGAGTGGACTGTTTGGCTTGGAGGAGAATCTCCCCGAATTTATTTGGGGAAAATAAAGGGGCTCGGCGCAGCACATGCCGGGCAGCGTCCCGAGGCATCAAGATGGCTTATTCCCCGGTTTCCCGGCCTTTGCACCAGATTCTCACCGCATTGAGCGCAGTCTGTATCGCGGCCCACGTTGGCCGCAACGTTGCCCAGATAAACCCACTGCAGTTTTTTTGCCGCCAGGGAGTGAGCCCGCAAGAGGGTTTCGCGCGGTGTGGCCGGCGCATCCATTTTCCAGGCCGGATGATAAGCGGAAAAATGCAAGGGAATCGCCGGGCTCAGACCAGCCACGAAATCCACCAGCTCCGAAATCTGAGCGTCCAGGTCGTTGTGCCCCGGGATGACGAGGTTGGTCACCTCAAGGTGCACGCCCGCCTCATGAAACTGCCGGATCGCGGCCAATACCGGCGGCAATTGCGCTTTGCAAACCTTGCGATAGAAAACGGGATCCATGGATTTCAAATCGACGTTGGCCGCGTCAATCCAGGGCAGCAGCTCGGCCAAGGGTTCCGGATTCAGGAAGCCGTTGGTCACCAGCACATTTTTCAAGCCCTCTTGTCGGGCCAATCGCGCCGTGTCGCGCACGAACTCGAACCACACCAAAGGCTCGCTGTAGGTGAAGGCAATGCCAGCCGCCTTTTCGGCCAAGGCCAAGCGCACGAGATCTTCCGGTGAGGCCGCCGTCGTCCGGGCTTCGGCGCTCTGACTGATCGCCCAGTTCTGGCAAAACTGGCAATGCAGGTTGCAGCCCGGCGCCGCCACCGAGAGGATTGATCGGCCTGGATAAAAATGGTAGAGAGGTTTCTTCTCGATGGGATCCACGCCCGCAGCAACAATGCGCCCGTAGTGCAGGGGCTCCATCACCCCGGCCCGGTTGGCGCGGGTGGCGCACGGACCCACCTGCCCCTCCCGCAATCGGCATTCGATCGGGCACAATTGGCACGCCGCCTGGCCGTTGGGCAAGGGTTGCCACCAGGCCGCTTGCGGGGCTGTGGTGCCGGAATTCACGGGCTACTCCTTCGCGGACAAATTCTCCAAGACAACCTCGGCGTTGCGCCGCAATCCTGCCGGGTGAGCGCGCCACAACGGAGTGCGGCGAAAGCGCGCCCGGAAGTCATCGTCGCTCAGCTCCACCAAATCCGCCAGTTTCAACTCCGCGTGCGCATCCAGTGCAGCATATTCGGCCCGCACGCCGAGCGGCTTGGCTTTCTCGGCCGCGCGCTGATTCCACGGGCACACACTTTGGCAAATGTCGCAACCAAAGAGCAACCCGCCTTGTTCGTTGCGGTGTTCGGCCGGAGCGCGGCCCTGCCATTCGATGGTCCAGGTCGAGATGCAACGGCGGGCGTCCAGGCCACCAGAAGGCAGCAACGCATCGGTTGGGCAAGCCTCCAGGCAGGCCGTGCACGACCCACAATGGTTGGCCAGGATGCGCGACGGAGTGCGGCGGCGGCGAGGCACTACGGCGTACAAGGGCTCGGCCTGTGGCTGCTCACCAGCCGACAACCCCTTCACCCGCAGATTGGTCAGCGCCACGCCCAGAAACATTCCCGAGCCCAGCTTTTCATGGATCAGGCAGGTGTTTTTCCCCATGAACCCCAAGCCGGCCAGCCAGGCGTATTCGCGTTCCAGATAAGGCCCGGTATCGGTCGAGGGAAAAGCAGCCAGGCCCGGCACCGCCTCTTTCAACCTCGCGACCACCCGTTTGATATCTTTCAACAACACGTCATGATAGTCCCGGCCACGGGCATACCGCGCCACGCGATCGGTCCACGGAACCTCCCGCAACAGCAAATCTTCGTCACCGGCCCAGCCGTCGGTATACCGCTGCCCAAAAATCAATACTGATTGCGCCCAGGGGTTTTTCCGCAACGGATCTTCACGTGCCGCCGGATCGCGGGTCACGTATTCCAGATCGGCATGCCGCTCGGCAGCCAGCCACTGGCGCCAGCGTTGGCGATGAGGTTGCACGCAGGGCAGGGTCACTGCTCCGGCCAGGTCGATCCGGTGGACAGGACAAAGCTCCGCCAGGAGCTCTGCCAGCTCCTGGCGGGATATCTCAACCGTAGGGATGTCGCTCGGACGCTTACTCAACACGCCCCCTGACTAACGGACCGGGTTTCGCTGCACCCAGCGATTGTAGATGCCCAAAGCAATGGCCGACGCCAGGGCCAGGGCCGCAAAAAGAAGCCACATCCAATGAGGTTTATCAATCCCTTGCGGACCAAAGTACTGATAGCTCACACCACTGAGCAGGCCGCCAAACAGATTGCCCAGCGCCACACACCAGTAGAAATAGCCCATGTACATGCCCACCTTTTCGGGCGGGGCGATGCGTCCAGCATATTCCTTGGACTTGGGGCTGGCCAGCATTTCACCCACCGAGAATACCAGCACGGCGATGACGACCATCCAGCCACCCTGGCCAAAGAGGAAGAGTACGAAACTGACCACGGTGATCAATGTGCCCAGGATCATCGTCGTCAACGCCGGCAACTTGCGCGACAGGTAACTGATGGCGACCTGCCCCACAATGATGCCAAAAGCATTGAGGTTGATCAGGTACTCCGGCTTGATCTGACCGTGATCGAGCCAAGCCCGGCTCGCCGCGCTGGACCCAAGACCAAAGGCACTGATCAAATCACTGGTATCGATATAGTCCCTGATATACTCGGGCAAAGTCATGAAGATCTGGTTGAAGCTGGTCCAGAAGCCGGACATCAGCAACAGGAAGGTGAGGTAACGCCCTTCACCCACACGCATGGGCTGCATGAACCAGATTTTCTCCCCACCGCCACCGCCCACTCTGCACAGAATATCCCAGATGAAATTGAAGGCCAGCCAAGCCGCCGCCACCGGGAATACCAGTTTGAAATCCAGCCACTTGCTGCCCACGACCATGATGGTCAAAACGCCAGCCACGAGGATAAAGAACCTCGCGTTGCCCACGACTTCGACCATGCCACCAAAGACCTCGGCCAAAGAGCGCCGCGACTCGGTCGCATCATCCCGAGGCGGCTCTTTGTAGAACAGCAACGCCACCACACCGACCAGCAGACTCCAGCCAGCCGAGGCGTAAAAGACATATTTCCAATCCCAACCACGCACGATGCCGGCCACGATGGGGCCCAGGAAGCCGCCAATGTTCACCATCATGTAAAAAATGCCGAAGCCCATGCTGCCGGTTTTTTCATTGGTCGATTTGGCCACCGTCGAAATCACCACCGGCTTGAACATACCGTGACCGATGGCCACCAGGAAGTACACGCCCAGGAAGCCCACAAAGGACTTGGGAATACTCAGCAGCAGGTAGCCGGGCACCATGACCAGGGTCGCGGCAATAAACATGCGCCGAAAGCCATAACGATCGGCCAGGGCGCCAAAAAGAGCGGGAAAGAGATAGAGAAAGAACGTGGCCAAGCCCTGAATGACACCGCGGTCGTCACTGCTGAGGCCCAGCCCGCCGTCGCGGATGGCCCCGGTCAGGTAAAGGCTGCTGACGGCATAAAAACCGTACCAGCCCATGCGCTCGAAGATCTCCATGACATTGGCGATCCAAAAAGCATTGGGGAAAGTTTTCCAGACGGAAACCTTCCCTTCGGTTTCGTGTGCGTTGTCGCTCAAGTCATGCTCCTGTTCACTCAGTTTCCACCCAGACGGTCCAGGGTGGCTTGGTATTCATTCAGCAAGCGCTCCATGAGTTCGCTCACCGGCCTGATGTCGCTGATCAATCCGGAAACCTGGCCGATTTCCAATTCGCCTTCATCCAGGTCGCCTTCAAGCATGCCGGCTCGCGCCCGGCCTTTGCCCAGTTCGGCAACCAATTCTTCAACCGTTGCGCCCCGGTGCTCCATCTCCACGATGCGGTCGCGGAACGCGTTCTTCATTAACCGCACGGGCACTTGTTTCTTGAGCACCAGTTGGGTGGCCCCGGCATCGGCCTGGACCACCGCCTTCTTGAAATCCGGATGGCCGGATGATTCCACGCTCGCGGCAAACCGCGACCCGATCTGTACGCCCTCGGCGCCAAGGGCCAATGCGGCGGCCATCTGGGCACCGGTGGCGATGCCCCCGGCGGCAATGATCGGAATGTCCACGGCCTCTACGCACTCGGGCACCAAGACCATGGTGGTGATTTCATCGCGCCCATTGTGGCCGCCGGCCTCAAAGCCTTCGCAGACCACGGCGTCGCATCCGGCATCCTGACACTTGCGCGCCAGAACGGGACTGGCCACCACGTGCACCAGAGTGCAATGGGCATCTTTCAGGGGAGCGGCGACTTTTTTAGGCGATCCGGCCGATGTGAAAAAGATGTTCACTTTTTCGGCCAGCGCAATTTCCACACATTCGGTGCTGTGCGAGAAAAGCAACGGAATGTTCACGCCGAAGGGGCGGTCCGTCAGGGCGCGCGTCTTGCGGATCTGATCGCGGAAGACATCCGGCAGCATGCTGCCTGCGCCCAGCAAGCCCAGGCCCCCCGCATTGGCGACCGCTGCGGCCAATTTGGCGCCGCTATTGTACACCATCCCGCCTTGAATGACGGGATATTGTACGCCCAGCAGTTCAGTGACCCTGTTTTTGAAGATTCCAACGGACACGAGTTGCTCCTGGATTGGCTGACACGGCCCACAAACTACCTGATCCAGGGGGGCAGATGCAACCCTTGCCACAAACGGCCGTAGTTCCTGCACCCCCGATCGACCCCTCCCGGGAGATGCATGATGAAGAAACTGGTTCTGTTGATGATGACGATTGTATTGGCAGCCCCCGTGGCCGCCGGCGCCCACACTTGGAAAAGCCACGACCGCCACCACGTTTCGGTGTCCGACAATTCGACCTTTGAAGTCGACGACAATGTGGTGACACTGACCCACAAAGATCGCCGTGGCAAGGACCGGGTGGTGGTCACCGCCGATGGTGAACTCACGATCAACGGTGACAAGATCGACACCAACAGCAGCGAGCGCCGTCTTCTGAAAAAGTTTTACCGCGAGTCAGCTGAACTGGATGAATTGGCCACCAGTATTGCCGCCGATGCTGAAGCCGGCAAGGCTGCCGGATGGTTCGTTTCCGAATCCCGCCGGTTTGAACTTGATCTGAAAACCGGCACTGCAGTTTCAAACGGCAAACGGTTTTCGTTTCCGGAACATGGGGTCATTG
>JADGEP010000178.1 GCA_016744275.1 Candidatus Krumholzibacteriia bacterium
CTTCGGCATACCGCAGCAGCAAGGCGCTTTCAGGGTGCTCGGAAAAAAGGGCATCGCCTTTTTGCGAGATGGCTTTGTCCAACCAGTCAGTCATTCTTGTCACCTTCCCGCCAGGCTCCTGGCGTGCGCAACAGGTGGACGCGCAATTTGTTGGCTTTTTCCCGGCACCGCGCCACTCGCGATTTGATCGTGCCGACGGCCACATCCTGGCCGCGGGCGATCTCTTCGTAGGGCACATCGTCGGCCAGCACCCGCCGCAGCAGTTGGCGGCAGTTGTCGGGCAAGCGGTGCAAGACTGCGTGGCACAGGCGCACAGCGTCTCGGTCAGCCAGTTCCTGTTCTGGATTGTCGTGCGACCGGGGTTCGGGTTCCCGACTTTCTTCCAGGGAAATGTGGGTGCGCAGGCGTTGGCGCCGGATGGCATCGATGCAGCGGTATTTGGTGACCCGTTCGACAAAGGTTTTCAGGGCGGATCGGTGCTCGAAACGTCCGGCCCGCAATACAGTTAGCAACTCGATGAGCACATCCTGGACAAGGTCGTCGTTGCGTTGCAAACGCCAGGCCCGCAGGCGCACAATACGTTCGATCCAGGCGGTGATGTGTTGCACAGCGGCACGGTCGCCCGCCAGGAAGTCGTCCAGAAGGTCGGTGTCGGATTCCCATGGATCGGGGGCCTGGCGATTATCTGTCATCGCCCACCAGCACGAAGGGCGCCCAATAGTATGGGTGATCATAGAGGCGGCGGCCGTCGCCGTCGCGGTGATCGCGCAACGCGGCTTGGGCCGCCGCCAAAGCCGCAGCCCGGGTGAGGCCCTCGTGGTGCCAGGCGCGGTAGAAGCGGCCCATGAACAGGGCGGTGGCCTGGTCGGGCACACTCCACTGGCTGACCAGCACGGAGCGGGCTCCTGCCTGCAAAAAGGCGTAAGCAAATCCGACGTGGCCTTCGCCGGTGACGGCCCGGCCCAGGGCGGAGTTGCAGGCGCTCAGGGTGACCAGTTCAGCATCCAGGCTCCACTCTGAAGCGATTTCTCGCGAGGTCACCAGGCCATCGAGCAGCCGATCGCCGGATTCCAGGACATCCAGGGCCGCGGGCAATTCAAACTGCGACAAAACCAGGGCCGAGGCGTCGGCATCTTCGGCGTCGACCAGAGCATGAGTGGCGAAGTGGAGGACTTCGAATTGTTTCAGCTGGTCAGTTTGCGCCAGGGCAACCAGCGCATCTTCGGAGGCCTCAGACCCCAGAAGCACCGTTCGGGGGTTCCAGCCTGCCGACAATTTTTCCACTTCGGCGCGAGTGCCCGGCAACGGCGGCAGAGAAGCGATGGCTTCGGGCAGGCCGCGCACGGCGCCGAGAATGGCTGTGTCGATTGGGCGGCGGGACGAGCGAACGGGCGCTGTGGCGTCTGCCAGGACCGGGTCGCCGACAAAGAGGCCGCCGTCGCTGGTGGCGGGCGAGCGTTCGCGCAGCCAATGGTACACATCAGCCGAGGGTGCGTAGGAAATCGTCCAGGTGTCGGACAACCAACGGCCCTGGTCGTCACGCAAGGCGCCAATGGGCACGCCCAGCATGGCGCCCGCCGGCACGACCACCACATGCTGCACATCCTGCAGGTCGGCCGTCAGGGGGTCGAAGCGCTCTTGCCAAACCCGTGATGCGAGTTTTCGCAAGGCTCCCTGGCCGCTGGGTTCGGCCACCGCCTGGCGGAATTTGGCCAATTGCGAGTCTCCGTTGCCGCCTGCCTTCAGTTGGTGCCACCGCACGCCGTCGTGCCGCCGCGACCAGGCCCAGGACCGCATCTCGCCGCCCATATCCAGGTCCAACCAGCCCACCATTGCGGTGGCTTCAGCCATTTGGCTGCTTTGCGACGCCGGCTGGCTCGCGGTATCCAGCAATTCTTCCAGCACCCGGCCGTGGGCCGTTTCCAGGGCTTGCCAAGCTTGTTGCTCGTGGCCCAATTCCAATTCGGTCACAGCCAACGCCAGCCAAGGGCTGTCCAGGTAGGTGGCCCGGCTGAGCCCTTCACCACTGCGGACCCGCCCGATTTCAAAGGCCTCGGTGGCCGCGACAAAACGTGCTCTGGCGGCTTCGATCCGGCCCTGGGCAAAGTCGATTTCGCCAATTTCACGGTTCAGTTGAACCTGGGACGAATGCCCCGCCTCATAGGCGCCTTGGTACACCACCAAGGCCCGGTTCATTTCGCTGCGGGCTTCTTCGTGGCGGCCCATCTCCATCAAAACCCGGCCCAATTCGTGATGGGTCATGGCCACGTCCGGATGTTCCTCGTCAAAGGTGGCGATGAACGAGGCCAGAGCCTGGCGGTGGAATTTTTCGGCGGCCGGGAATTCTCCGCGGCGTCGCAACATCCGGCCCAGGTCTCGGCGGCCGATGAGGGTGTCCCGGTGATTGGGCCCCAGTTGTTCTTCGCGGATTTTCAGGGCCTCGCGCAACAGCGGCTCGGCGGCTTCATGGTCGCCACGCGCGCTGAGCAATCGGCCCAGGTTGTTGATGGCCGTGGCGGTGGTGGGGTGCTCGTTGCCCAGGCTGATCCGCAATCGCGCTACCGCATCCTGCAGGGTCGGTTGAGCCGCGGCGAGGTTGCCCTGGTTTTGCTGGTTCATGCCCAGGTTGTTCAGGGTGATGGCCACGTAAAAATGGTTTTCGCCCAGATGAGCGCGCAACAGCCGGATCGATTCCACCAGGGCCAACTCGGCCCGGGCGAAGTCGGCGGCGTTGCCCAGATACATGCCGTAGTTGTTCAGCGCCGAAGCCATGTCCTCGCTTTCGGCGCCCACGGTCTCGCGCAGGCAATCAAGGGCCTGACGATAGGCCCCGGAAGCGGCCTGGGTGTCGCCCAGCATGTTGAGCAGCGGCCCGAGGTTGGAGTACATCGAGCAGTATTCGGCGCTGTCAGTGCCCTGGGATTGGGCCCACTCTTCGAGATACCGGCGAGCGGCGTCTACACCTTCCTGGTATTTGCCTTCCCCGTAGAGGCTTCCAATTTCGGTATTCTGGGCTTCGAGTAGCTCAGCCCGCACCTCTTCAGGTGTTGATTCTTCCGGGGGTGGGCTTGCGGGAGCATCGCCTTCGCCGCCAGCCTGCCCCATCACGGGACCGGCCAACAGCAAACAAATCACAAAACTCAGGCACGTCGCAGGTGTGAAACGCTTCATTCTTTTTCGCCACCGGATCCTTCCTGGCGCAAATCTTTGCGCAGAATCTTCATCATGCTGCTCTTGGGCAGTTCTTCCCGGAATTCGATGAACCAGGGCACTTTATAAGGGGCCAATTCTTTTTTGCAATATTGCCGCAGGGCTTCCACCGAAGCGGTCTCACCGGGACGCAGAACCACAAACGACTTCACGGTCTCGCCGCGTTTCTCATCGGGCACACCAATGGTGGCCGATTCAAATACCGCCGGATGACTGCCCAATACACCATCGACCTCGTCGGGATAAACATTATAGCCGCTGACGACAATCATATCCTTCTTGCGGCCCACGATTTTCACATAGCCATCCTCGTCGGCTACGGCCAGATCGCCGGTGTAGACCCATCCGTCCCGAATGGTTTGGGCCGTGGCCGAGGGGCGATTGAGGTATCCGGCCATGACCTGGGGGCCCTTAATGCACAGTTCGCCCGCTTCGCCGACGCCCATTTCGGAGTCGCCGTCCTGGATGTCGACGATTTTCGAATCGGTGCCGGGAAAAGGCACGCCCACGGTGCCCGGTTTGCGCACACCATCGAGGGGATTGCCGTGGGTGACGGGAGAGGTTTCGGTCAGGCCAAAGCCTTCGGTGATTTTGGCGCCGGTCATGTCTTCAAACTTTTGCATGACATCGACTGGCAGGGGAGCCGAGCCCGAGAAGCAGCCCTTGATGCTGCGCAGATCAAGCTTGTTGACCCCGGGAAATTCGTTGATGCCCACAAAGAGAGCCGGCACCGCCGGCAGAATCGTCACCTTCTTCTTGGTGATGCTCTTGATCAGGTCGCCGATGTCGCGGGGATTGGGCGCCAGGATAATGTGCATGCCTTTGGCGATGGGCCAGGTCATCGAAACGGTCATGCCAAACACGTGGAAGTAAGGCAGGCAGGCCAGCACGACTTCCTTGCCGGGCACGACAATGGGAAACCAGGCCGCACACTGACGGGCATTGGTCTCGATGTTGGCGTGGGTGAGCATGGCACCTTTGCTGACACCGGTGGTGCCGCCGGTGTACTGCAGAACCGCCAGGTCATCGGGGCCCAGATTCACTTCCGGTGGGTTGGGCGCGTTCTGTTTCAGCAACTCCTTGAAGAAGTGCACGCCTTCTTCCCGAGGGACCTTTTTATACTGCCCCGTTTTTTTCAGTTTTAACGGCGCCAGAATATTCAGCGGGAAAGGCAAGTAGTCCGGGATCGAAGTCACCACCACATGCTCGACCTTGGTCTTGTCCTTGATCCCGCGCAATTTGTCCCACCAGAGATAATCCAGGGTGATCACGACACTGACAGACGCGTCGTTGAACTGGTGTTCGACCTCACGTTCGACGTACAAGGGGTTTGTATTGACCACTTGAGCGCCCAGTTTGAGAACGGCGTAATAGGCAATCACCATCTGGGGCAAATTGGGCAACCAGAGGGCCACGCTGCTGTCGCGTTCGACACCCAGGCCACTGAGAGCGGTGGCGAAGCGGTCCACCGAATCTTGAAGCTGGGCATAAGTCAGGGTTTTTCCCTTGAGGCTGACGGCTGGATTTTGGGGCCACTGGGCAGCTGACGCTGCCAGGGCCTCAACTACGGTTTGTTCCGAGAGCGGCAGGTCGTGGGGGACGTCCTTGTCGTAGCTGCGGTGCCAAATTCGTTCCATGATGGTCCTCCCCATATAATAGGTCGTTGGCCTCAGGGCCTGTCGGTGGTATTCGTGAATTTGCAGTGTGGCGAAAGTACCACAAGTGAAGCATTACGAAAAGCATCGCCGCGCCGCGGATATCGGCTAGCAGACGAATTTTAGTCCAGCCACTTCCGGATTTCATCCGCCAGGACGCGGCCTTCCAGGTCCATCAACCCGACCTTGCGCGGCAAGACCCAGCGCACGCCATCCCGCGCCGAAGCCTTTTTGTCGCTGGCCAACAAGCGGTCCAGTTTGGCCGCCGGCGGGCAGCGATAGCTGATAGGCAAGCCGCAGGCCTCGAGCAACTCGATCACCTGCACTGCCGTGGGCACGGAACACGTGCCCCGTTCGGCGGCGATGCGGAAGACCACCGCCATGCCGATGGAAACCGCTGCGCCGTGGGTCAGGGGCTTGTCGGTTTCGTGGCTCCAGGCTTCGACCACGTGACCGAGAGTGTGGCCCAGATTCAAGGCCCTTCGCGGCCCCTGCTCGCGGAAATCGCGATTGACCACATCGGCCTTCACAAAGGCGGCCTGGCTGATCCATTCGGACCAGGGCAAGGCCCCCAAGATGCCGGGCACCGGTTGTTCCGCGTCGCCCTCGCTGAGCAAGGCGGCCAGTTGGTCGCGGCTGTGATGCAGGTGGGCAAACAGGCGCGGGTCGCCGATGAGGGCGGTTTTGATCATCTCGGCCATGCCGTCGCGCCACGCACCCAACGAAAGCGTCGTCAGGAAGCCGCAATCGGCCAAAATGCCACTGGCCGGATGAAACACGCCCACCGGATTTTTCAAACCGGCAGTGTTGATGGCCGTTTTGCCGCCAATGGCCGCATCGACCATGGCCAGCAGAGTGGTGGGCAGGGCCACAAAGTTGATGCCGCGCTTCCAAGTCGCCGCCGCCAGGCCCACCAGATCCAGAATGGTGCCGCCACCGATGCCCACCAGGGTGGCATCGCGGCCCACGTTGCTGTCGGCCAGCCAGCGGTAGATGGTCTCCAGGTGGGCCAGGGATTTGACCGCTTCGCCGCCGGGCAGCACCAATTTGTGGTGCTCGAAGTGGTCGCAACCCTCCTGGATCTGTTTGAGCCAGTCCGGATGCCTCTGGGCCACTTGTTCATCGATGATGTAGACCGGTGGTGGGTGGGGAACGAAGCGGGCCAGTTCGAGCCCCGCGAGAGGGCCGAGCACGAAGTGGCTGGATCGGCCATCGAGTTTCATGGCAATGGTTTTCGGCTCGTTCGGCTGCATCGTTACGTCATCTTTGCTGGTGGTTTTGCGTGTCGATCTCAAGTCCTGTAACTGCCTTAGTTGATAGTGACTTTCACAATCATGAGCAGTTAGAATCAGGCCTCTGTTTACCTTGTTTACAGCCGGGGCGAGAACTATTTTGAACCCACATCTGGATTTAGTTAGATGCCGGTTGCAGGTCGGCGGTGGATGCCAAAACATTCTACATCCCCGGGCAGGGGATTTCCACCGACGGCTTGAAACATCACCACAAGGAGTGTTGCGAATGTCAGTACAGATGACAGAAATCCGCTGGCACGCCCGAGGCGGACAAGGGGCCAAAACGGCCGCATTGTTCCTGGCCGAGGCCGTCCTGGAAAAAGGCAAATATGGCCAGGGGTTCCCCGAGTATGGCCCCGAGCGCCGCGGAGCGCCCATGCGCGGATACACCCGCATCGCCGACGTACCTATTCGTCGCCATTGCATGATTGAGAAACCCGGTATCGTGATCATCCTGGATCCCACCCTGCTGGATAGCCCGGCCGCTGCGGTGACTGCAGGTACTGGCAAAGGCACCGTCTTTATCGTCAATACGACCGAGGCGCCGGCCACCATCGGTAAAAAACTGGCTGTCAAAGGTGCCAGCGTGTACACGGTCGATGCTACAGGCATCGCCCTGGACACCATAGGCCGCCCCATCCCGAACATGCCCATGATCGGCGCGTTTTTGGCCGTGAACGACGTGATGACGGTTGAGGAACTGAAGGGTGCCCTGGTTCAGCAACTGGGCAGCAAGTTCTCCCAGGTCGTCATCGACGGCAACCTGAATGCGGTTGACCGCGCGAATAAGGAGTTGGTGTCCGCATGAGCTTCATCAAGAACAACAACCTGCACGAAGGCGGCATCATCCGCGACGCGGGCAACGCCGAAACCTACAAAACAGGCGACTGGCGCAACTTTGTGCCCGAGTTCATCGAGGCCAACTGCATCCAGTGCATGTTCTGCTGGATCTACTGCCCCGACTCGGCCATCGACATCGATACCAGCGGTGACAAGCCCATCATGAAGGGCATCATCATGGATCACTGCAAGGGCTGCGGCATCTGCGCCCACGAATGTCCTCCCGCCAAGAAGGGCAAGTCCGCCCTCGTCATGGTTCGGGAAGAAAAATAGGCAACCGCCGGAAAGGAACGAAAGTCATGGAACAGAAACTCGTGGCACTGTCCGGTAATGAGGCCGTGGCCTTTGCTTTCAAGCAGGCGCGGCCCCATGTGGCTTCTGCCTTCCCCATCACGCCCCAGACCGAGATGATGCACAAGTTCGCGGAGTTCGTGGCCAACGGCCAGAGCACCGCGGAGATGATCCTGGTGGAGAGCGAGCATAGCGCCATGAGTGCGGCCGTGGGTTCGGCCGCCGCCGGTGCGCGCACGATCACTGCCACCTCGTCGGCCGGTTTCGCGTTGATGTGGGAGATTGTCTACATCGCCGCGAGCCTGCGTCTGCCCATCCAGATGGCCCTGGTGAACCGGGCGCTGTCGGGCAACATCAACATCCATTGCGACCATAGCGACAGCATGGGCGGCCGTGACGCTGGCTGGATCCATCACTTCTGCGAGAACGCGCAGGAGAGCTATGAC
>JADGEP010000179.1 GCA_016744275.1 Candidatus Krumholzibacteriia bacterium
GCCTGCGGGGACCCAGCGTGTGCAATGGTCTGGCGAGGACGACACAGGCCGCCGGGTGGCGAGCGGCGTCTATCATTGCCGGATCGTCAGCGGCGCGCACCGTGCCGAACGATCGATGATTCTCGTGAAGTAGCCCCAGCTGAGTGGCGGCAGGGAACAGCCGAATTGCTGGGCAGGACTGGATTTGAGCCGAGAACGCCCCTCTCGCGGGGATCGGAGGGCTCGCCGCTTTCCGTTGCATTTTGCCCGATTTCTTCTAAAGGCATCACGGGTCTCGTCGATAATGACTCCAGTAAATCATTCGCGCCCCTTTTGTTCGGGAGCTGTCCATGTTGGAGTCTTCAAATCTGAGCGAAACGTTTCTGGAGCACCTCGTTGTTCACGAAGTGATCGATACGGAGGCGGCAATGCTGGCTCTGAATGAGCAGCGCCGCCAGACGCCGCCCATAGGCCGCTTGGCCTTGACTGAAAAATGCCTCACCATGAAGCAGACATTTGAAGTGCTGCGTTTGCAGGCTGACTCCGGTTTGCGTTTCGGCGAGCAGGCGGTGGCATTGGGGTACCTGGTCGAGGATCAAGTGGATGCATTGCTGCAGTTGCAGCGGGATGTGAAGCCAGGCGTGGGATCGGTTCTCTTTGAGTTGGGCTTGGCCAAAAAAGGGGTGCTGCAGAAGTGCCGCCGTGCCTTCATGCGGGAACTCGAAGCCGTGCTCACCTAGCTGGATTTTCTTTCCACGAATTGTAAGGATCCTCTTGTCGGAGGGTCCTTTTTCTGTTGAAATCACTCCATGAACTCAAATTCACCCGATTCTCAGGATATGGGCGCCGAATCGCGACCCAAGCAGGGGCTGGTCCGCACTTTTGCCGGACCCGCCCTGGGCATTGTCGCGTTGATCCTGCTGGGACGCCTGGCCGGCGGGCACTGGCCCGAGATCGAGGCGCGGGTGGGCGAAATGGGCTCGTTGGGGTACCTGGTTTTTGTCGCGGCCTGGATCGTACTGGCCAGCGCTTGTTTTCCGGTCAGCGTTTTGGGCTTTTCGGCAGGGGCACTGTTTGGACTATCTCTGGGTGTTGGGTTGGTTTTTACCGCGGCGATGTTGGCGGCGACGGTCATGTTTGGCTTGGGAAGAGGGCTGTTGCGGGGCCGTATCCGCCGATTGATCGCCACCCGCCCCAAACTTAAGGCCATCGACCGCCTGGCGGGCGAAAAAGCGCTGCGATTGAATATTTTGACCCGCCTTTCGCCCTTGAACTACGGGCTGGCGTGTTACACTCTGGCTGCTGGCCGCACCAATCTGCAGGCCTACCTTTTGGGCAACATCGCGACTTTGCCGAGTATGGTATTGCAGGTTTGGCTGGGCACCTTGGCGGTGCAGACGGGCAAGTCCGTCACGGGCGACGGCATGTCGCCCCGCAACCTGGCCATGATGGCCGCGGGGTTGGTATTTGTGGCAGTGCTGTTGTGGCAAATTGGGCGCATGATCAAGCAGGCTGTGGCCGAAGCGGAGCACGATGACCTCTCCTGAGAAATCCAACATCATCACGTTTCCCGGTGGACCCGGAACCATTGGCGCCTTGGAATTGCGGATCGATTTGGTGCTCATGCCAGCGCCGGTCTGGCGCAAATTGCTGGTGCCCGCGCGGATGAATTTCTGGGAATTGCATGTGGCGCTGCAGGACGTCATGGGATGGGACGATTGCCACCTGCACCAGTTCAGTGTGGATGATCCGCGCTCGGGGCAGCGGCTGCGATTTGGCATTCCGGATGAAAGCGGCTTCCACGGTGTGCACGACATCCTGGCGGGATGGGAGTATCCCATAGCGCCTTACCTGTCGCTGGGCGGGCACCCGGCGTTGTACACCTACGACTTCGGCGACAACTGGCAACACGAGATCAATCTGGAAGGTGTTGCGGACGACAGCGAAGGCCTCGTTTTGCCCAAGTGCCTTGAGGGGCAGGGCCAGTGCCCGCCCGAAGACAGCGGCGGACCGGCCATGTGCGCGTCCTTGATTGATCGCGATGCCGAAGATGATTTTGACCCGGACAGCATCCTGTTCGACAACCCGCGCCTGCGTTGGCAACGCGCCTTTGGACGAGACTGAAACCATGCTTTCTCCGCTCACCATTGTTTTGTTTTTGGCGGCCCTGGGCGGACTGGTATTTGGCCTGTACCAACGCCAGCGAAGCCAGCGCATTCAACAAGAGCTGCAGGCTGAAATATCGACGCAGAGCCGTGCACTGGGCGACCTCAATGACCGCATTCGGCGGGGACTCGACGGCATGGGCGCGGCCCTTTGGGAGTGGGATCTCACTGACGATACGATCTACACTTCCGACCTTTTTCTGGAGATCACCCAGTACGCCAAGGATGAATTTGGCCGCGAGGCGGCGCACTTCTTTGAGTGTTTTCATCCGGATGAACGGTCAGAAATTCAACGCGAGTTTCGTGAGTACCTGAACCATAAGACGGCCCAGTGTTCGGCCGAGGTACGCTTCCGGTGCAGCGACGGGCATTACGTCTGGATGCATTTGCGGGCCGTCGGGGCCTGGGACGAATACGGCGAGGCCACTTCATTGGTTGGTTCGTTTTCGGACATCACCAGCAAGATGGAGGCGGAGGAGGAACGCGACCGCCTGTTTAATCTGTCGACTGATATGCTTTCGGTAGGCGGTTTTGATCAATTTCAGCAGCAAATCAATCCGGCCTGGGTGCGGGTCCTGGGTTGGTCTCGTGACGAAATGATGGGGCACCCCATCCTGCACTTTATTCATCCGGACGATCAGAAGGTATCCAGTGAAGCCTGGGACCTGCTGAAGGAAGGCACGCCCATTGAGGGGTTGGAGAACCGTTTCCGTTGCCGGGACGGGTCGTTTCGCTGGTTATCCTGGAGCTCATTTCCCTATGCGGATCGGCAGTTGGTTTTTTCGGTGGTGCGGGATATCACGGTGCAGAAAAAATCCGAACATCAGTTGTTGGAATACCAAAACCGTTTGCGCTCGCTGAGCAACCAACTCTCGCTGGTTGAAGACCGGCAGCGGCGCGAATTGGCTTCGGCGATTCACGACGGCTTGGCCCAACAGCTGTTTGGAATTCGGGCCCAGATGGTGCTCCTGAAATATCCGGAAAAAGTGCCCAACCTGCAGGAAGTCGTGGTCCAGATCATTCAGATTCTGGACGATACGATGAGTGACGCGCGCAGCCTCAGCTTTGAACTTTTCCCACCCGTGCTGTATGAGGTTGGCCTGGAAGCGGCCATCGTCTGGTTGGCCCACAGTTTTGGCGAGCGCACCGGATTGGCCTGCACTTCTAGTCGCGAAGGCGAAGGCGAAGAACTGCCTGAGGATTTGCGCAGCATGGCGTACCAATGCGTGCGCGAATTGTTGGCCAACGTGAATAAGCACGCCCAGGCCCAAAAGGTGGAAATCACGCTGAACTATGTGAACCAGTTCCTGACCATTCTCGTGGAAGACGACGGGCTCGGCTTCGATGTTCGGGTGCAGGAGCGGCCCACTGGCGTGACCGATTCAACCAGCGGGTTTGGCTTGTTCAGCATTCGTGAACGCTTGCGTTCCGTGGATGGCCGTATGTTGGTGGATTCCAAACCCGGCCAGGGCACGCGCATTTTTCTTTCCTTTCCCCATGCCGGTAGTGGCCACGTGACGCCACCGGTCAGTGATGATGATCTGAACCAGGACGTCGACTTCTCTCATGGGTGAGATTTACGCGCTGGTGGCGGCTTTGGTGTGGGCCGGTGCGGTTATTCTTTTCCGCAAGTCTGGCGAGTCGGTGCCACCCTTGGCGCTTAACCTGTTTCGGGTGGGCGTTTCATGCCTTCTTTTTACGGCACTGATGGTCGGCACTGGGCGGCCCCTTTTTGGGGTGGCGCCGTTGCAGGACTACCTCATTCTGATGGCCAGTGGCATCATTGCCATCGCCCTGAGCGACACCTTGTTTCACATGTGTTTGAACCGGGTGGGCGCCGGGATCAACGCCATTGTCGATACTCTCTATTCCCCATTTATCATCATTTGCGCATGGGTGATGCTGGGTGAACGGCTGGGCCCGTGGCAAATCGCGGGCATGGCCCTGATTGTCGGTGGCGTGCTGGTCACAACCCAGGCAACGCCGCCGGCAGGCGTGCAACGCCGCGAGTTGATCACTGGAATTCTGATGGGCGTGGGGGCCATGGCGAGTCTCAGCTTTGGTATTGTCCTGGCCAAGCCGGTTCTCAATCACAGTGACGTCATTTGGGCCACTTCTGTGCGCCAATTCGGCAGCCTTTTGGTGATGGTTCCGATCACGTTGATGCATCCGCGCCGCCGCCAGTTCTGGTCGGTTTTTAGGCCTCAACGGACTTGGAGGCTGACGGTGCCCGGCACGTTCATGGGGTCATTTCTGGCGCTGATGTTCTGGATCGCGGGCATGAAGCACACCCAGGCCGGAACAGCAGCGATCCTGAATCAGACCAGCACCATCTATATATTGATTCTGGCGGCGGTGTTTCTCAAAGAGCCGTTCTCGTGGCGGCGTGGGTTGGCCGCGACCTTGGCCTTGGGTGGCATTGTGATGGTGATTTGGCCCACATTGTAGGCGCTTCCCGAGATTTATGGAAAATGTGAGTCAAATCTAAAAAAAGTTGGATATTTATGCAACAGTTGTTATATAACACCCGTAATGTCGTCTGACCTGAATCTCACTCATTGAATTTAAAGGCTGCAAATGGTGCGCAAAACGGTATTCACGAGGCAGGACATCGTCCAGGCCGGTGTGCAGGTGGTTGAAAACGAAGAACTGTCTGGGCTCAGCGCCCGGCGCGTCGCGGACGAAATGGGCGCTTCAACCGCGCCGGTGTACAGCAATTTTGCCAATATGGACGAGTTGGCCATTGCCGTGAAAAGAATGGTCGCCGAAGAATTGCTGGAATTCACGCAGCGCGATTATACCGCTGACCGTTTTCTTAATATCGGCATCGGCGTGCTCGAGTTTGCCCGCCAAAAGCCCAGCCTGTATCGGGCGATTTTTTTGCAAGATTCCAGCAAATGTGAAGCCGGTCCTCGGGTGATGGCCCAGTTGGCCAGCCGGATGGAAGGCATGGCAGGCCTGGGGGAACTGCCCCAATCCGAACGACTGATGCTTCTGCACCAGATGAGTATCTTTACCCACGGCCTGGCCGCGAGGATCTGCTCGGGAATGGTGAAGCACTTCACATTCGAGGACTTGATTCTGATTCTGGAGGACGCTGGTGCCGGGATGATTCACTATGCGATGTCTCAACCGGAAAGAAGCGCAAATCATCAGGCATTGATCCAATCTCTCATGGACGAAAACCCAAAGGAAGTAGCAGGAGATGAATAGTTTTGCAGGGCCTGAAAACATAAGCAGGACAGGGCTACTTACGGCCGTTTTTGTGATCTGGGCCGTTGGGGTTCAGGCGCAAAGTGGACCTGAATTCCGGCGTGCGGAGCCCCTGGGGCCCATTATCGCTGCCCGCGCCGGTTCCGCCGAGGTGATGGATCTGGACCAGTGTGTGCTGGAGGCACTGCAGACCAACGACATGCTCGTGGCCGAACGGTTGCGCCGAGCCGAATTGAGTGGCCAGATGAAACAGGCTTTGTCAACCGGCCTGCCCACCTTGGATGTTGTCGGTGATTGGTCCCATGGCCGGGATCCGAGCTTTGCCCTGGACTCGACTTTTGGCGGCGGCGGCGAAATGGGTTCCGTGCCCGGAGCCGATCCCTGGTTCGACGATTGGTTGACGGGATTTGGGTCCTTGATTCCGGCGCCGCAGGATATCGAGGCGCAGACATTCTGGCGCGCCAATGCGAACCTGAATTGGACCATCAACCCCATGGAGATCCTGGGGGCCGTTGGCGCGGCGCGCTTGAGTATTGATCAGCAGGCGCTGCAAGTTTCTTCGGTGGAAAATTCGACGGCAGATCGCACTTTGGTGGCCTACTACGCCATTGTCAAAGGGGCCGAACGCATTCGCGCGGTGGAGGCCGAGTTGGCCAATCAGTCCGAGTTGTTGGACATCATGAAGTTGCGGTACGAAATGGGCATGGCCACGCGCCTGGACACGCTGCAGGCTGCGGTGACTCGCGCGAATATCGTGCCGCGCCTGAATGTGGCCCGTGCCGGATTGCGCAATGAGGGCAGTCGTTTGAATGCCTTGATGGGGCGCCGACCCGAGTTGCCCTTGAGTATCGTCAACGAACAATCCATCGAGGCCCATGCGATCAATGATGCAGTGGCCCTGGAATTGGCGCAGATGCGGCCGGAAATTGCGGCTTCAAGCTTGTTTGTGGACATTTTGGGCAAACAACGCCAGGCCCAGATTGCCGAAAACCGTCCCTACCTGACGGTGAGTGGTTCTTACGGCTATGTCGGAACCGAAACCGGCAGCGTTTTTGACGACGGGCATGACGTCTGGCGAGCCGCTGTGGCCCTGACTGTGCCCATTTTTGATGGCCTCAATACTGGCGGCCGGGTGGCCGAGACAGATGCCAAAATACGGCGCACTGGAGCCGAACTGACGGGCCGTCGCCGTGAAGTCCAGGTCGAGGTTCTGGAAATTTTGGCGAACCTGCGCATGGCCCGACAGGTGCTTGATGCGGTCACGCTCAATCTTGAACGCAGCGCCGAAGTATTGGACGAAAGCCTGCTCATGCTGGAAATGGGCAAAGTCAGCTATCTGGACGTATTGGTGTCGGAGTCCAATCGGGCCACCGCCCACAGCAATGTCATCGATGCTCGCTATGAGGTGCTGGTGCTGACGTCGTCGCTGAAAAATGCGGTCGGGTACAGCCCCTTGTTGCCGTTGACATCTATTCCCAATCTGGTCCGGGAGGTCTCGCCGTGATGCGCCTTCCCCTTCGCGCCCTGAAAATGGTTTCAGCCAAAGGAATCGAATCCGTGAAAATTCAAAATATGATTTCCGCGAGCCGCGTTTCGGCATTGTTGTTGATCGCTGTGTTGGCCTGGGGAATGGGCGGTTGTGAAAAGCCGGCCGAAATCGGTGAAACGACGGCGGAAGTTCCCCGCAATGTGCGCGTGGTGGCCCTGGCCGGAGAGACCATCGATCAGTTTTTCGAGATCAGCGGCCCTGTCGCGCCGGTGCGCGGCGCCAATTTGAGCGCCCAGGAAAGCGGTCCGGTGGTGAGCCTGTCGGTGCCCAAAGGGGCTGCTGTTGAAGCCGGCCAGATGATTGTAGAGCAAGATCGCCGCATCTTGAAATCGGAGATGGAAGCGAACGTAGCGGCCCTCACGGCCCAGGCTTACAACGTGGACAAGGTCCGCCAACTGCACGAGGCGGGCAAAGTCAGCCGCTTCGAATTGCTCTCCACCGAAAGCGATTTTGCCCAGGCTCAGGCCATGGCCGAGGTCTCGGCCGAGATCGCCCGCACCTGGGGCATCCACCAGCTACGTCCCATGCAGGCCGAGGCCATCCTGGCCAATCTGCAGCGTCGCGACCTGCTGCTAGTGCTGCCCACCGGCGGCGGCAAGAGCCTCTGCTTCCAGGCGCCCGCCCTGGTGCGCCCGGGGCTGACGCTCGTGATCAGTCCCCTGATTTCCTTGATGAAGGACCAGGTCGATGGGCTGGTGCAGAACGGCGTGCCCGCGGGCATGTTGACCAGCGCCCAGAC
>JADGEP010000017.1:0-6678 GCA_016744275.1 Candidatus Krumholzibacteriia bacterium
GTCCCAGCCGTGGTTGGGGAAAGCGGCGCCGCCGTCCCAGAGGTGGTTTTGCAGATCCGGGTGGTCGTAGGCCACGCCCGAATCCAAGTGCCCGACGACCACGCCATTGCCGGTGTAACCGCTGGCCCAGGCTTGGTCCGCACCGATGGCTGTCAGGTGCCAGGCGACCGATTTTTCTGATTTGGTGGGCGTGACCGTCTGAACTGGTAAATCGGCAACTGAGGGCCCGCCAAAGGTTTCACTGAGGTGGTCGTCCAACCACAAGAGCCCGATGTCAGGATTCAGAGACAGTTTCTCCACTGCAGCGGGGCTCATTTTCATGGCAATCGCACCGGACAGCCACAACGGCTCCGCTTCCAGGGCCAGGCCAGCGCTCACCAGTTGATTCAGATCCGCCGCCAGCAAGGCGTGGGCGGCGCCCATCTGCTGGCGCGCGCCGTCGAGGATGACCTGCCGGCGGGTGGCGCGGCTGGCATCCTTCAGGGCGGTACTCATGGCCGTGGGGTCGAGGCGTTCGGCCGGCACGATCATCACGCGCAACATCTCACCAGATTTGGCGGCATTGACCGCGTCATTGAGGGCCGGCGAGACCACCGGCAGGTGCACTTCGCGCCGGGTGAGGGGTTGGCTGGCATATTTGAGGGCCTCGCTGCTTTTCAAGACCGGTTCGACGACCGTCACCAGGCTGGTGGGGTGCAATCTCAATTCCGGATCGCCTTCAAGCCAGGTGTACGTGCGGCTGATCACGTTGTCGGATTCATCGGTTTCAGCGACAACATCGGTGGGATCGAGCACCAGGCGGATGGTGTGTTGGCCCGCAGCCAGGAGCAGCGGATAGTCGGCCAATGGTACGTAGGTGCCGGTCTCCAAACCCGTGCCCAGTTGCCATGAGGCCACGATGTCGCCATCGACTTCGAGGTCGACAAAGAAGGCCCCCGTGGCGTCTTTCAAGCCGTCGTTCACCATGGCGAAACTGACAAAAGCGGTGTCACCGGCGGCCACCCAGCCGTCGGTGCGTTCGCTGCGAATCATATTGGCCAAAAGGGAAGTGTCCCAGTCCGCCGGCACGAACGGTGCCAGGTTAGGTTCCAGGGCGTGTCGGCTGGTGTAGACGTTGTGGCCTTCGGTGGCAAAGTCGCGGCGGTCGATCCAGGTGGCGTGGATCACATCGGCAGTGGCGACGCCAAATGCGGAATGGAATGTCGGCTCAACGCGCGGTTGGTCGGTGACCAATTCTACCTCGCCAAAGAAGGAGATATCGCCAAAGCCGGAGGCCAGACGGCTGCCCAGTTGAAACTCGTCGCCACCGGCGGGTGCGTCGAGCCACAGGCAGCCCACGATGCCGTTTTGGGTGAAGATGGTGGGGCCCACGCTGTCGTATTCATCGGCCACGATGCCATAGGGGCCAAACCAACTGCTGCCAGCATCCCAGCTGTAGAGGTAAATGATATCGCCATCACTGGTTACGCCATCGGACCAGTCCAATTGATAAACCACAAAGACATCATCGCCCTGACAGGCCAATTGGGGGAAGCCCGCGTTGTTGGTGGTCCATCCGGTCATGCTGGCCGGCTCGCTGAAGCTGCCGCTGTAGACGTCGGTGGCGATGAGGATTTCCGTTTCGCCGGTGGAGGCGTTCACCTCGGCATTGAGTAGGTGGACAGTGCCGCCATTGATGGCCACGTCGGGCCAGTAGTCGGCGTAGCCGTCGGGCAAGAAGTAATCGTAGGAAACGGAGTTGCCGCCGTTGCTGGACGACATGAATATCATGGTCCATTCGTATTGCAGGTAATCGTAGTTGATGGTCAGCCAGCCGGCGGCGATGAAGACTTTGGCGAAATCGCCGGCACCTGAAACCGCGATCGAAGGAGTGGCGCAGGGTTCTCCGACAGCCAACCCTTTGACCCAGGCCCATTGCGTGGGAGCGTCGGGATTGGTGGTGCGCGCCCGCAGGATGTAGCCATCGGCCCGCACCCAGGCGACGTGCAGGTAACCGCCGCCATCAATGGCGATCTCGGGGTGGTACTCGTCTTCGATGAAGGCGGGCATTTCCCACACGGTCCAATTGGCGCCACCGTCGGTGGACTGGGCGATGTGAATGTCGCGATCGGTGCCACCGAGATCCTTGGCACCAAAAACGGCGTACAGATTTCCGGTGGCGGCGTACTCGGCGACCGAGATGTATTCGTCATTCATGTTGGTGGGATTGGCGAGTTTCTGATCCGTCGTCCAGGGCAGGCTTTTGTTGGCCGCTCGGGGGGTGCCGGTGCTTGTCTTGTTGGATGCCAGATGTGTCCGCAGGTAGTGGGGGTCGGTCAAGGCCCGGACCTGTTGCATCAGATCGGGGGACAGATGATGAACGGGGCGAGAGTCTTTCCCGACCCCCTTTACCTGGGCGGACAAGTCCTCGTCAGCGAAGGTCGGCGAAGTGTTTTTGTGGGTTTGGGCGCGGTGTGTTTGGCGGGCACGGTGTGGGGTGGAGGCCTGCTTTTGAGCCTCGGGCAGGCGGTCGGATTGGAATGAGCGTAACGGAGCGATGGTTCGGGGTATGCCACTATCCATGGCCGCGGCCTTTGGGCGCTCGGTTTGTGCCGCGACGGTCCCCAATAAGAGCAGGTTCAGCAATAGTATTGTGAAAAATGTGCGCACTAGACCACTCCCATAACTCAAAAAACAACTATCAAGACATCATTATAGCACAAAAAGGCAAATAAAGTAAAGAGGGTGCAAAATAGGTTTCTTTCATTCGGGCCTTGCGTTTTTTTATTATAATCGTAAATTGGCGATTAACGATAAAGCAAGGAGCTGGCATGCCTGACCTGAGTGAAGTCCCATTTGCAGAGCACGTCGTTGAGTTGGCCGATCTGGCCAAAGCCCTGGGGCATCCGGCCCGGGTGCGGATTCTTGAAGTCCTGGCCCAGACGCCCGGATGCATTTGCGGGGACATTGTAGTCCAGATGCCCTTGGCCCAGGCTACGGTCTCCCAGCATTTGAAGGAACTCAAACGGGTCGGTTTGATCGACGGTGAAATTTCCGGCCCTCGCACGTGCTATTGCTTGAATTTGGAAAAATTGGCCCGCGCCCGTGAAATGTTCACGAGCCTGTTTGCCGGAATCGGCTGCTGCGGCAGCGAAGGAGAACTCCATGGAATCGACCCCCAATAAAATCAAAGATCTGGTCAAGGACGGCTACGGCAGCATCGCGCGCGAAGGCGGTTCGTGCTGCGGGCCCCAGAGTTGCTGTGAGAATCTGAGCGGCATCAATTTCAGTGCGGGGTACAGCAACGTGGAGGGCTATGAAGCTGATGCCGACTTGGGCCTGGGATGCGGCCTGCCTACTGAGCAGGCGGCCATCAAGCCGGGCGAAACAGTGCTGGACCTGGGCAGTGGCGCGGGCAATGACGTCTTCATTGCCAGTTCCCTGGTTGGGGCAGAAGGGCGCGTTATCGGCCTGGACATGACCGAAGACATGGTCACCCGGGCCCGGGAAAATGCGGTCAAACTGGGCCGGGGAAATGTTGAATTTGTATTGGGAGAAATCGAGGACATCCCACTGCCGGACGCGGAAGTGGATCTGGTGGTGAGCAATTGTGTCTTGAATCTGGTGCCGGATAAAAGCCGGGCCTTCGGGGAAATTCAGCGGGTGCTCAAGCCCGGTGGCCGCTTCGCCATTTCGGATATCGTATTGCGGGGCGAATTGCCGCCCAGCCTGGCCGAGGCCAGCCTGTTGTATGTCGGATGCGTGGCTGGTGCCCAACAGGAAGAGCAGTACCTGGCCACCATCGCGGCGGCGGGTTTTGCCGACATCGCGGTGGAAAAATCGCGGGAAATCGCCTTGCCTGGCGATATGGTGGCGGGCGTCTTGGGCGAATCGGAGGCCGCCGATTTCCTGGCCTCGGGCGTCAAAATCATGAGCATCACCGTGACCGCCAAACGCTGAGGCAGGGAATTCTGCGCCAGATGTTGCCGGACAACGGCGCAGGAAGTATGGTGGTGCCGTAGCGACAACGGCATCACCTTTTGCCCAGCGGAAAATCACCATGCCACGACCCCAACGTCCAGATAAAGTCGAGCCCAAGCTGTGGCGTTATGAACTGCCCGGCGGGTGGGTCGTACTGGCCGGCCGCACCGATCAGGACAACGATCGGCTCTCTCTCAAAATCGCCAAAGCCAATGATTTCTGGTTCCATGTCAAAGGATTGCCGGGCAGCCATGTGGTATTGCAGGTGCCCGCGGGTGAAAAGCCGGACAACGCGACTATAAAACTGGCAGCAGGAGTGGCTGCCTGGCACAGCAAAAAGCGGGAGGCCCGCCAGGTCGCCGTCAGTTGCGCCGAAGCGCGCTACGTGACCAAACCCCGGGGTGCCAAGCCGGGCACGGTTGAAGTGCGGAAAGAAAAAGTACTGAACGTGCGGCCTGGAATTCCCGAGGAGTCCCCATGATTGAGCAAGTGCAGGGTTGGCTGGACTTCGTCCAGCAGAATCAGATCTGGCGAATAGGCCTGATCCTGGGCAGCACTCTGTTGTTCGTATTGATCGCCCGGATCGTTGTGGTTCCTTTCTTGAAGCGATTGTCGCGCCGCACGGCCTCGGATTTTGACGACGAGATCCTGAACCTGGTTTGGCCTGCCCTTTTTCGCACCATTATCCTGCAGGGGTTGCATGTGGCGACCCTGGATCTGGTATCCAATGTGCGCGTCAATGAGTCCGTCGGCAGCCTGACTGTCACTCTCATGGTTCTGATCTGGGTGCGGGTTTTTGCCGGGGTGGGGGCCATTGTTTTTCGCAAATTGAGTGACAACGCCGACCGCTTTGCCTGGATCCAACCCCAAACCTTGCCGCTGGTGCAGTTCGTCTACAAGGTGACGCTTTTTGGCCTGATGTCGTACTTGATCATGGCCGCCTGGCACATCAATCTGACCAGCTGGTTGGCCAGCGCGGGGGTCGCCGGAATCGCCCTGGGTTTTGCGGCCAAAGATACCCTCGCCAATTTCATCTCGGGCATATTCATCCTGGCTGATGCGCCTTACCGAGTTGGGCAATACATCATCATTGACGGCACGACTCGTGGTGAGGTCACGGAAATCGGGATGCGCTCGACGCGCCTGCTGACCCGCGACAATGTCGAAGTGACGGTGCCCAATGCCGTGATTGGCAATGCCAAGATCGTCAATGAATCCAGCGGGCCGTCGCCGAAAATGCGATTGCGGGTCACGGTGGGCGTGGCCTATGGCAGCGATGTGGACCTGGTCAAAGATATCCTGATGAAGTGCGCCCGAGAAGTGGAATACACCAGCAAGGATTTGGACCCGTCGGTGCGTTTTGTCTTGATGGGCGAATCCAGTCTGGATTTTCAGGTCCTCGTCTGGGTCAAGCATCCCTCATTCCGGGGCCGGGTCACCGATGGCTTGAACACCGGAATTTACAAAGCCCTGGAAGCAGCGGGTGTGGAGATTCCCTTTCCCCAGCGCGATTTGCATCTGAAGAGTTGGCCCGATGGTTCTGGCGGCTTTCCGGGCAAGATTGACGGTGAAGAAAAAAGCTAACCGGCGGGATCGGGCTCCCGCGGTTTGTGGGCCTGAATAAAGGGCAGGTCGCCATTGTCCACATGGTATTGGTGGACCATCTCTTGGCTGATGCCGCCAGTCACTTGGTCGCGTTCAATCTGCCCCTTCAGGTAGAGCACTCGTTCGACAGCCACATCAAAGAAATATTCCAGGCGGGCCTGCAGGGCCGGACCTTCCACCACACCTAGCGCCCGGCTGATGGCCTCGAAGGTTGATATCCAGTGCTTGTGGGCCGCGGTGCGCAAACGGTAGCGAGTGGGCTTGTCGATTTTCAGATGCACGTGGGATAAGGCGGTCATCTGCGCCTCGCGTTTGACCATTTTTCCCGCTTGATTCCAATTGCCATCCGGCACTATCAGATTCACCGGTTGCGTCAGTTTCGCGAGATATTCGGGGCTGAGTGGTTGGCTGTCATTTGCAGGAAAGAGCAAGAGGTTGTGAAATTCTGGCCGGATGGCCCGGCTCATGTCCAGGGGCGTCTCCCTGCGGCCGCGGATCAACACTTCGCTGTTGGTCAAAACCACGGGCGCCCACTTGCCCGTATTGGTGGTTCGCTCAATATCCGCATAGTGCACCACCACCGTCACGCGGGTGGCCAGGTTCTCGGGCGGCATCACCCGGCAGATGCAAAATGCCTGGGGGATCAGGCAAGTTGGGCAGCGGTGGGCGCGTCTTTTCACAGTTGCACCTACCGCACTTCAAAATCGTCGATCAAACGCCCGCCGACCACCACGGCCTGCACCGGTTCGGGGTGGCACAACAACAACGAAGCGACCGGATCGTGGGCGCCGTCGTAGCCGATGGCCTGCAGGTCAAAAAGGGCTAGATCGCAGGCCCGCCCCACTTCCAAAGCTCCCACATCATCCCGGCCGAGGCAGCCTGCTCCGCCGAGAGTCGCCATCTCCAGGACTTCATCGACGGTCATGCCGGCCGCGCCCGCGGTGACGCGGTGCAGCAGGAGGGTTTGCCGCAATTCGGCCAACATGTGCGAGCTGTCATTGCTGGCCGAGCCGTCGACCGCCAGACCCACCGGGCAACCGGCGGCCCGCAAATCACGCACCCGGCAGATGCCCGAGCCCAACCTCATATTGGAGCTGGGGCAGTGGGCAATGC
>JADGEP010000017.1:6688-19474 GCA_016744275.1 Candidatus Krumholzibacteriia bacterium
TGCGGCGGCTCCACCCACCCCGGCGGTAACATCACCGGCCTCTGCGGATTCAACGCCGCCTCCGTCCTCGCCGCCGACGCCGGCATCACCCAGGCGTTTGATTTCTTCATCCTCAAACCAGATGCCGTGGGCCAGCCAGACATCCGGGCCCAGCCAATCCACCGAGGCCAGGAAGTCCAACGGTCGCTGCCCATAGATTTTTTCACAGTAGGCATTCTCGTCACGGGTTTCCGCCAGATGGGTGTGCAGACGCACGCCGTGCTTGCGGGCCAGGATGGCCGTATCGCGCATCAACTCGGGGCTGACTGAAAATGGACTGCAAGGTGCCAGCGCGATGCGGACCATGGCTCCGGGTGAGGTGTCGTGCCACTTGTTGATGACCCGTTCGCTGTCCGCCAAAATCGTATCGGGATCCTGCACCACCGAATCAGGCGGCAGGCCGCCGTCTTTGACCGAGCGGCTCATGGAACCCCGGGTGGGGTGGAAACGGATGCCCGCGGCGGTGGCCGCCTCAATGGTGATGTCGATCAGATGGGGCGAGGCATCGGTGGGAAAAAGGTAGTGGTGGTCAGTGGTCGTGGTGCATCCCGAGCGCATCAGTTCCTTGAACCCGACGAGGGCTCCGCGGTAAAAATCGTCGTCGCTCAATTGGGCCCAGACGGGGTAAAGCGTCTGCAGCCAGGGGAACAATTCACTGTCCACGGCGGCGGGCCAGGCACGGGTGCGGGTCTGGTAGAGGTGGTGGTGGGTATTGATCAGGCCGGGCAGGACCACACAACCGCTGGCGTCGTGGCGCCGGAATTGGTCCCGGGGGTGACCTGCAATCTGGTCCGGAGCCGGGCCCTCGCCAGTGGCAATAATGAGGCCATCAGCTGCGGCAACCCAGCCATTGGCGAGGATTTCACGGGTTTCATTCATCGTCACCAGGGTCGTGGCGTTTTCCAGAAGGAACAAGTCGGATGCGGGCATGACGCGCTCCAGGGCTTGAGGGCTTATATTGTTTGGGCGGTTGTGGTTTGACTGCCCGACAAGATCCAGTATACTTCGGCTCCCCAAAAACGTCAGTGGGAAAGGGAAAGTCATGTGGGAACTTAAAGAATACCGATTTGCAGCTACTGCCCAAGAGGCGGGGGCGTTGAGGCGGCAAGGGCCCGGCAAGGGTGCCTATATCGCGGGCGGGACAGACATGTATCTGCAACCCGTCGATTGCGATTTTGTCGTGGATATAAATAACGCGGGTTTGAGTGATATCGCCCGTACTCCGGCCGGGGATCTGTTCCTCGGCGCAGCAACAACTTTGCACAATATCGCCACCAATCCCCTGGTGGCTGATTTTGCCGAAGGAATGCTGATCCAAGCCGCTTCCCATTGCGGGAATCGACCGGTGCGCAGCACCGCCACCGTGGGTGGAAATCTTTGCCATGCCCTGCCGTCGGCCGACATGGCACCGGTGTTGCTGGCCCTGGATGCCACTTGTTATATCGCCGATGAAGAAAGCCAGGAAAGCGTGCCCTTGGCCGACTTCTTTGTCAGCCCGCGGGTGACGGTGCTGGATGATCGCCTACTGGTAGGGTTGGCTCTTCCGGCAGAGGCCGCCACCCGCCGGTGCGCCAGTTATAAACTGACGAGATCTGCAGAAGACATCTCGCTGGTGCAGGTGGTTGTCGCCCTGGGTGTCGAAAATGGCAAGATCGAAACAGCACGCATCGCCTTGGGGGCCGTGGCTCCGGTGCCCATGCGGGCGGTGTTGGCCGAGGCCCAATTGGTGGGCCAGTCGGTGGCCGATATCTCGCTAGATCTTGTGGCCGATGCGGCCGCTATCGCCGCTGGAGAATGCGAACCCCGTGATGACCACCGGGCTTCTGCAGAATACCGCCGGGACATGGTGCGGGTGCTCACTCGTCGCCAAATCATGAAGGCCCTTCACGACGAGACAACCATCACGAAAGACAGCGGGGGGACAGTGGCGTGAAAATTGAAATGGAATTGAACGGACGTGCGGTGACGCACGAAATTGACCCCGGGGCAAACCTCTTGAGTGTATTGCGGGGGATGGGACAATTCTCGGTCAAGCTCGGCTGCGAGACCGGCGACTGCGGCTCGTGTACCGTATTGCTCGACGGTGAGCCGGTCAACAGTTGCGTCGTGGCGGCAGCCCGGACCCACAGTCACAAAGTGACGACCCTGGAAGGGCTCTTGGGCGACCCGCTGATGAAAGAATTGCAACAGGAATTGGTGGACAAGGGAGCCGTGCAGTGCGGCTATTGCTCGCCCGGAATTTTGATCAGCCTGTACGCCCATTTCAGAGCGGGCAATGAACTGACCGACCATCACCTGCGCGAAGCTTTGACGGGCAACCTGTGCCGGTGCACCGGTTATGTGAAACCTCTGGAGGCTGCCTTGACGGTGGCTCAGAACCAGCAAGGCGGACCGGACGAGCAAGGAGGCGCATCATGAGCGCATCCAAGAACAGGCACGCCGTAGGCCACAATGTCGAAAAGGTCGACGCCTTCAAACTGGCCAGGGGCGAGGCGGTTTACACCGACGACATCACCCGCCCCGGAATGCTGACCGCCAAGGTGCTGCGTTCGCCCCATGCCCACGCCCGCATCGTGAAAGTCGATGTGTCGGCAGCCATGGCCCTTGAAGGGGTTGCCGATGTGATCTGGCATGAGGACGTGAAAGCCATCGCCCACACTCGGGCGGGCCAAAGCTATCCCGAGCCATCTCCCTACGATACGGTCATCATGCCGCACAAAGCGCGCTTCATTGGCGACCGGGTGGCGGTGGTGGCGGCTGATACGGCCGCCATTGCCGAAAAGGCCCTGAAACTGATCGAAGTGCAATACGAGATTCTGCCGGCCATTTGCGACATGGACGAAGCCCTCGAGCGCACCGATGTCTTGGTGCACGAGGAAGCCGACCCGCTGGGCATTGGCGGCGGGGGCAAGAGCAACGTGGCGGCCCACATCGACAAGCAGGTTGGTGATGTGGACGCGGCCTTAAAAACCTGCGATCTGGTCGTCGAGCGGGTGTATCACCTGCCGCGGGTGCAGGCCAGTCACATCGAACCGCACATTTCGATCGCCTGGGTGGATGAAGACCGGCGACTGATTGTGCGCACCAGCACGCAGGTGCCTTTTCATCTGCGCCGCATCCTGGCCCGGATTTTGGAGATGTCCGAGTCGCAGATTCGGGTGATCAAGCCGCGCGTTGGCGGCGGCTTCGGTGACAAACAGGAGATGGTGGTCGAAGATCTGGTCAGCGTGCTGGCCCTGCGCACTGGCCGGCCGGTGCGGCTCGAATTCACCCGCGCCGAAGAACTGATTGCCGCGCGGTATCGGCACCCCCAGCGGATCACCATGACCACTGGCGTGATGAAAGATGGCACGATGGTGGCCAACCGCATGCACGTGATGGCCGATACCGGCGCCTACGGCAGCCACGCGCTGACGGTGCAGGGCAATACGGGCCAGAAGGTGATGCCGATGTATCCGGCGCCGAATATTCACTTCCTGGTCGATTGCGTCTATACGAACAATCCGATCAGCGGGGCCTTCCGTGGCTACGGCGCGCCCCAGGGGTGCTTTGCCCTGGAAAGCCACATGGATGAAGTGGCCCGGGAATTGGGCATGGACCGCTTGGAATTGCGCCTTAAAAACCACATCCGGCTGGGCGATACGGACCCGTTGTCGGCCAAGTTGGGAGAAGGTCGGGAAGGCCTGGCGCGGGTTGTGCGCAGCACGGGCCTGGACGAAGCGATCGTGCAGGGGTGCGAAGCCATTGGTTGGGGGCAGGAAAAAAAGCCGTCGGCACCGCATCTGAAACGTGGCGTGGGCATGGCGTTGGCCATGCAGGGCTCGGGCATCGCCGGCGTGGACTGGGGCGCTGCCACCGTGAAATTGAACGACGACGGCAGCGTGAACCTGGCCGTGGGAGCCACCGACATCGGTCAGGGGTCCGATACGATTCTGGCTCAGTTCTGTGCCGAAGAGTTGGGCATTCCCACGGAAAAAGTATTGGTGCTCAGTTCGGACACCGACCTGACGCCTTTTGATGTCGGGGCCTACGCCTCGAGCACGACCTATGTCTCGGGCGGGGCGGTGGTCAAAGCCGCCATCAAAGTGCGGGAACAATTGGCCGAGGTCCTGGGTTCGACTTGGGAATGCAAAGCCGGGGAGATCATTTTTGCCGATAGCAAGGCCACTGGCCCGGGTGGCAAGAGCATGACCATGGCTGAAGTTGCTATGTTTGCTCTCTATGATGCCAAGATTCAGCCCATGGCCACCGCGAGCCACATGTCGAATGAATCGCCGCCACCATTTGCGGCGCAGTTTGCCGATGTGGAGGTCGATCCGGAGACGGGTCAGGTGGAGGTGCTGAAGATCGTTTCGGCGGTGGATTGCGGCACGGTTGTTCATCCTCGTCTGGCCCAGGGGCAGGTTGAAGGTGCGGTGGCTCAGGCCTTGGGGTACGCTCTTTTCGAAGAAGTCCTGTTGGATCGATCGGGAAAAGTGTTGAATCCCAACTTCCTGGACTACAAGATTGCTTCGGCTCTGGATGTGCCGCCGATGGTGACGATCCTGGTCGAGACCGATGAACCCACCGGCCCTCATGGGGCCAAGGCTGCCGGCGAGGTGCCCATCGACGGACCCGCGCCGGCTATTGTGAATGCGATTTGCGACGCGGTCGGCGTCCGAAACTACAGGATCCCGGCGACCCCGGAAAGGGTCTGGCGGGGCATCAAGGAGGCAACCCAGGAATGATGAATAAAACACGTGTCGGTGGCTTGATACTGATGCTGGCCGCCATGGCCATGCTCGCCGGTTGCGCTGGCAAGGAAGTCAGCCGAGTGGCGGTCGACGAGCAGATTGATCTGTCGGGCGATTGGAATGACATCGACAGCCAGCAGGTATCAGCGGCGTTGACGACTCAGATCACCAGCAGCCCCTGGGTCGAAGACTTCCGGGCCGAAAATGGCAAGAAGCCTTATCTGATCGTCGGCACGGTCCGCAACAAGACTCCCGAGCACATCGCGGTCAAGACTTTCGTCGCCGACCTTGAACGCAACTTCATCAACGGTGGCCGGGTGCGGGTCGTGGCCTCAGCAGAAGAGCGCGATGAAATCCGGGGCGAGCGGGCGGACCAGCAAGAATTCTCTTCGCAGGAAACAATGAAACAGTGGGGCCGCGAAAAGGGCGCCGACTACATGTTCATTGGCGAGATCAACGCGGTTTTCGATCAGGATGACGGCAAGCAGGTCAAATATTATCAGGTCGATTGTTACCTGGTGGACCTTGAAGACAATACCAAGGTTTGGGCCGGTTTCGAGAAGATCAAGAAGTTCGTGGGCAAGGGCAAGTACAAGCCCTGATGCAGGGCCCAACCCAGAAACCTTCTGTAAAAACGAACCAGAGGGCAGCCGTCGTCAGGATGGCTGCCCTTCTGTTGTTGTTGACCTGGCTGGGTGGGTGCGCCACCTACACGACGAAGTTCAAGAACCTGCGGCCGGAGCTGGCCCAGGGGCAGTACGACAAGGCCTTGGCCACGGTGGAAAAGGAGAGCGGCAGCAAAGACCGTCTGCTCTATTTCCTGGAGCGCGGCCTGATTCTCCACTACGCCGAAATGTACGGCGAAAGCAACCTGGCATTTGCGGCGGCCGAACGCACCGCCGATGAACTCTACACCAAGTCCCTGTCAGAAGGTGCTCTGTCGCTGTTCTCCAACGACAACGCCATCAGCTATCGGGCCCGCCCCTTTGAGATGGCCATGGTGCCGTATTTCAAGGGCCTCAATTACATCTACCTGGATCAACCGGGTGAAGCCCAGGTCGAAGCCCGTCGGGCAAGTTTGCTGATGTCCAAGTATGTCGATGCGACTCTCGATGGCTTGCGTGACGAGGACAAGTCGGATCTCGAAAAAATCCGCAACAACGCCTTCCTGCTCTACTACAGCGGCATGCTCTATGATTGGGATGGCGAGTTGAACGACGCCTTCATCGCCTACCGCAACGCCGCGGTGGCCTATCAGCAGACCGCAGGTTTGGTTGGTACCGAGATCCCCCCCAGCCTGGGCCGGGATTTGATCCGGGTCGGCTCCCGCCTGGGGTTTGGTGCCGAACTGGATGATCTGCGCAAGTCCCATCCGGACGTATTTGCCGAGGTGGACGAACTGGGAGAGCCCCTGACGCGACAAGCCTACCAGAGCCGCGCCAAGTGGCAGAAGGGTCACGGCGAGGTGGTGATCCTGCTGGAGGCGGGCTTTGTGCCCATCAAATCTCGGGTGCGTTTCGACTTTCCCATCTTCGAGGGTGAAGCCTATGACGACCCGGATTATTGGTCGTGGCAATTGTGGGCCGGGATGGGCAATACCCATGCCCTGATCGAGGGGCACAAAATCGAGTATTGGGTTTCGGTGGCGGCGCCGGAATTGCGCGACGGTCAACACAGCCCCATTGCCGCGGCGCGCATCAGTGCTGGCGTGGGCGGCGGTCACACTTTCACCTCACGGGTGGAGAACCTGAGTCGCCAGGCGCGGATCACTTTTGACGCCGAAAAACCTTCCATATTTGCCAAGACCATATTGCGGGGATTGACCAAATATCTGGGCAGTCGGGGCGCCGAAAAAGCGGGCGGTGAATGGGCCAAGTTGGCGGCCAATATTTTTGGGGCCGTCACCGAAAGCGCTGATACCCGCAGTTGGTTGACATTGCCTGAGCATGTGAACCTGGCCCGGTTGAGCTTGCCGCCGGGTGTATATGACCTTGAAGTGGGACTGCTGGATGCTCAAGGCCGGACCCTGCAGACCGAAACCCTGTCTGCGGTGGAAGTGAAAGCCGGCGATTGGACGTTTGTTTCGCGGCGGGTGTTCTGACCGTGAATGACTCTACTGGAATACAGGGACTCCTCTGATGACCCACCTCAACCGCCGCTCTCTTCCATTGGTGACGGGGTTGCTGGTTATCATCGCGGCCATCGTGATGTTCCAGTGGGACGCGAGCCGGCGCGTTTCCCATTTCAGGGATATGATGGAGAGCCAGGGCCAGGCCATGGCTGACATCGTGGCCGAGAGCAGCATCCACGGTCTCAATACGTTCAATTCCTGGGAAAACGAAGTCAATCAGCGTCTCGTCAACAATGCCCTCTGGCTGGTGTGGCTGGATACCCACGGCGGGCTGGATTCGGTGCATCTGCGCGACTTCGCCAACACCATGGATTTGCATCGTATTCTGGTTTTTCGGGCTGATGGTTCGTTGGCAGCGGCCAGCCATGACCCGTCGGCCCAAAAGGCAACGGAACAGAATGTGGCGGGTGAGAGTGACCGGCATTTGGCAGTGCCCCCGGGTTTTCTGGACCCATTGCTCAATGGCGAGACGCCGTTCCGGGCCTTGGGATTCAAGAACGCGTCCGTGTCCGGTGAAAAGCGGGTCCTGGCTGGCGCGGCGCGATTTGATGGCGGCGCCATCGTGGTGAGCATCCTGGCCGATGATTTGTTGGCCTTCCGGAATGAACTGGGGCCTGGGCACCTGATCAAGAGCCTGGGTGAAGGACGTGTTTTTCGCCATATCGTGATTCAGGACCGGACCGGGATTCAGGCGTCTTCAACGAGCCGATTGAATTTTTCCCTGGATTTGGACGAGCCCTACCTGGCCCCGCTGGAAAACGGTTCCCGCTGGGTGAGCCGAGAGTTTGTGGACGACGATGGCGGCGTGTTTGAAGTCAGCCGCAAGATGGTCCTGGGCAACTCGGAGGTCTGGTTGCGGGTGGGTTTGGATGCGAGCTTGCTGGATGAAATGCGCGTCGCGACCCGCAAGCAGGCATTGATGCGGTTGGCGGTGCTATTGGCCGTCTTCTTCTTGGTTTCAGCGCTGACGTATGCCTGGCAACGCCAGAGCCTTTTGGATACGCAGGTGGCGCGCATCAGTGCCGAGTTGAGGCGGCATGAAGCCGAAGCGCGGCGGCGCGAAAAGTTGGTGGCCATGGGGGCTTTGGGCGCGGGGGTTGCCCACCAGATTCGCAATCCTCTCAATAGCATTCACATGATCGCCCAGGTTCTGGGCCGTACGGCGGATTTGCCCGACACCGTGAGTGAACAGGCGCGCCACATTCGGGACGAAAGCGCGCGTATTGAAGAAATCGTGCAGCAATTTTTGAAATTTGCGAAGCCCCGTGAACCGGTGTTCGAACGGGTCGATCTGGCCGAACTCGTGCGTGAGGTGGTTGATGTGCAGGCGGCAGCCCTGGCATCGGAACACCTGACTTTCTCGTCCTATGCGCCGGGCCTGAAGGCCGAGGTGGATCGGCAGTTTGTCATCGAAGCTGTGGAAAACCTGATGCGCAACGCGGTCCAGGCCATGGCCGGGCGCGGCAAGGTGATGGTCTCGCTCATCGCCAGCGGGGAGTGGGCCGAGATCGTCGTGGCCGACAATGGCCCGGGTATTGATGATGCCGACGCGGACCGGATCTTTGACCTGTACTACACGACTCGGCCCGAAGGAACTGGGTTGGGGTTGAGCTTGACTGCCCAAATGGTGTCATCCATGGGAGGGTTGCTCGTGCTCGACAGTGAACCTGGCTTGGACAACCGTGGCGCGCGCTTTGTGGCGCGTTTGCCGCTGCGTCAACCTCCAGCGAAAGAGAATCCAGCATGATCAACGGCGTGATACTGGTGGTGGATGATGAGCGGCGTCAGCGCGAAACCCTGGCGTCTGTTTTTACGGGCTGGGGCCATGAAGTATTGCAAGCTGACAATGCCGAGACGGCGCTGGCTATGGTCAAAGGGCGGGCTATTGACCTGATCCTGACCGATCTGCGCATGCCAGGCATGTCGGGCCTGGACCTGCTCGCTGGTTGCCTGGAAATTCGGCCGGATATCGCAGTAGTGATGATGACCGCCTACGGTTCGATTGACGTGGCCGTCGAAGCGATGCGCCACGGCGCTGCGGATTTTGTCACCAAGCCCATTGATTTGGACCAGCTGGAAGTCTCGTTGAACAAGGCCCTTTCGGTGCGCCGATTGGCGCGGGAGAACAAGGCCTTGCGCCGCCGCCTGGCTGAAACCTCGGTGGGTTTTCGTCTGTTGGGTGGCTCTCAGCCCATGGCCGCGTTGTTGGATCGGGCCGGACGAGCTGCCGAGACCGACGCCACGGTGCTGATTCGGGGTGAAAGCGGCACCGGCAAGGAGCTTCTGGCCCGTTCGCTGCACGACCTGAGTCCGCGTTCGGACCAGCGATTCGTGGCGGTCAATTGCGCCGCCCTGCCTGAGACACTGTTGGAAAGCGAGCTCTTTGGTCACGTGCGGGGAGCATTTACGGGGGCGGACAGGGACCGGGCTGGCCGGGTCTCCCAGGCCGAGGGCGGCACCTTGTTTTTAGACGAAATTGGCGACGTTGCACCTTCGGTTCAAATCAAACTGCTGCGTTTTCTGCAGGAACGCGAATTCAATCCGGTGGGCAGTGATCAGGCAATCAGTTCAGATGTGCGGGTGGTGGTGGCCACCCATCGTGACCTTGAAGAACGCATCAAGATCGGTGATTTTCGGGAGGATCTTTTCTACCGACTGAACGTCGTGAGCCTGGTGCTTCCGCGCTTGAGTGAGCGTCGGGACGACATCCCCGAATTGGCGGCCCACTTTCTGGATCGATACGCCACGCGATATGGGCGCCCCGCCCGATCGTTCAGCGCCGAGGCCATGGCCGTGGTGATGAGTCACAGCTTCCCGGGCAATGTCCGTGAGTTGGAGAACATCATCGAGCAAACAGTGGTCATGACGCGGGGTGAAGTGGTGCATACGGACGATTTGCCCGCCAGCCTGACCGGTGAGCGCCAGCGGGAGCCAGGCGAGATGCTGACTTTTGACATGGCCCAAGGCGACTTGCCCCGTTGGCTGGAAACGTTGGAGAAGAAGGTTGTCCTGGAATCATTGGCCGCTTTTTCCGGCAATCAGAGCAGCGCTGCCCGGCATTTGGGCCTGACCGAAAGTGGCCTGCGTTACAAACTGAAAAAGTGGAAAGACGAGCAGGAAGTCTGATCACCGGTACAGTCGGAATAGAGGACGAACCGCAGCCATGGGTTGCGGTTTTTTTTTCGCAGATGTCTGCGTCCGCCGGGCGCTGCAATTCGCAGGTTCTTGCGAGGTGTCCCCACGGGTACGGGGGTTGTGAGGCGCTGCGAGTTCGTAAGGTGCATAATGTCAATCAGTTATAAATCTACTCAGCCAGGCTGTAAAATGGTCCGCGGGTTGCAATAGGGGTGACGTTGAGGACTCTGGGGAGAGAACTATGCAGCCTTTGGAGGCAACACTCATGAAAACGACATCCTTAATCACCGCACTTCTGGCACTGATCCTGTTCACGGCCGTTGGCGCGAGCGCGCAGGACTTTGGCCCCGGTAGCGGCAATGGCGAATGCCAGTTCATCGATGAAGACGGCGACGGCTTCAACGACCTCGCTCCAGACGCTGATGGCGATGGCATTCCCAATGGTTTGGACCCCGACTACGTGAAACCGGAAGACGGCAGTGGCGCGGCTCTGGGCGATGGCACGGGCAATCAATTCAAATGGGCCCACGCCTACGGCAAGTTGTTCCGCAAGATGTTCGGCGAAGACACCGCCTTGGCCGGCTCGGGCGAAGGCCAGGGACACTATGGTCCTGGCGATGGTTCGGGCGAGTGCATCGGTGATGGCGTTGGTGGCGGCGCGTTTGGGCCTGGCTCGGGAACCGGCACTGGTGCTGGCACCCCGGCTGAAGATGGCAGTGGAGTCCAGGAACGTCGCGGTGGCCGGCGGTAGCAGGTCTTGAATGGAAGCAGGGGCCGAACCACCCCTGCTTCTTTCGTCAACAACCCGAACCTTGTGGAGACGCGATTCGATGAAGATTTTCCCGGCAAGACTGATGATGACAATAGCCGCGCTGCTGGTATTCAGCACCGCTGCGGCTGGCGACATCAAAGGCAGTCTTATTCTGGGCACCGGATATCTCGACAACCCCCTGGGGATCAACAACGACACATCGGCCAGCTATCTCAGTCAGGCCCTGCGATTGTCGACAACATTGGGAGCGCAGCCCGCATCCGACCGAATGATCAACAGTGCCTTCAAATTGGGCTATGAAGGCAATGCGAGCCAGTTTGGCAGCGATACCAGCCTGGGAAATATGCGGCATGGGCTGGGCGTGGAGTGGTTCCGCACCAGCCGCACAGGAGCGCAGAACCGGCGAACGAACAGTATTGGCGCCGGTGGTCAAATGTCGCAGCGCAGCTACGAGGGCTATTACCAAGTCTACGATTACAGCGAAGCCTATGGCTATCTGTCATTCCGCAAGTACATGACCGCGAAAAGTCTTTTTTCCGGCTTCGCGGCTGTGCGTGCACGCCGCTATGGGGAGTTGCCGGAAGAAAGTTTCTTCGAACCCCATGGGCAATTGAAAATGCAACGGTTCTTCGCGAGCCGAACCACGCTGGGACTCTCGGTCCGTCTCGGCCTGAAGAAGTACAACGACTCGGCCGCGGCCGTCATCTGGGATACCCCTAGTCTCCCCTCAACATCTCAGATGGCGGCGCGGCTGAATATTGCACAGGGATTGTCCGACAGGTTCAGCCTCAGAGGCAGGGTAGACTCGCGCTGGACCTTGTCGGACTTCCCGTACTATGTCGCGGATGATATCTACGACAGTCCTTTGTTGGACACCTACGCCCACGAAGGCTGGGACATCTTTGTGGCGATGAAGTGGCTGGGGCCGGCTCAGGTCTGGGCTGAGTTGGGGGCTTCACGGGGCGAACACGACTACGGTTCGATGCTCTTTGCAACAGCGGCCAGCGGTGAAATGCGGGACGACACCGTCAACGACTTGTACCTGTCGTTGGAACGCTCGTTGAGTGGCAAGGCGCTGGGACCCAAGCTGCAATTGGCCAGTGGCTGGCGAGATCAAGACAGCAATATTGACACCTATTCTTTTGCGGGAATCTACGCGTCTTCCCGGCTGTCCTGGCGATTCTGACCCGCGAAACATGACAAATGGTGATTAATAGCGCATCTCGCAAAATGAGATGCGTTTTTTATTGTAAAAGTGTTTTAAAAACGTGACAGATGCGCTAAGATGTTTAGATACAACTAATTACCACCATGTTGGTGGGAGTTAGCGGCGAAAGGAGAATTTGTAGAGCTATTCGTTGTGTGGGGTAAGGCATAGGAGGGGAGAGCTCCATATGAAATCTCGCACCATATAGCCGACAGGAGAACGCATGCGTTCCCAGAAAATGTTTATTGCTCTGATTCTATTGGTCGCCATGGCTTCTGCAGCTTTGGCCACGCCCGCGACCCGCAACTTCGCACCGGTTCAGGACGGATTCACTGATCAGGCCGTCGAGGTCGCCACTCATCATCCCGATCGGGTGTTGATCAAATTCCGCGCTGCCAATCTGGACAAGGCCATGCTCGCTGTGCCCTTCACCAGAGGCGCCGTGGTGCCTGGCAACCGCACGGGAAATGCAGCGGTGGATGCCATCGCGACCCAAGCCGGCGTCAATCGCATTGAACGCCCCTTTGATCAGCCCAAATCCGTGGACAAGGCTGCCGACCTGGGCGTGGACCGCTGGTTCATGCTGCACGTCGACCAGGGCGATATGATCGCACTGGCAGCCGAATTGGCCCGCGACCCGGCCGTCGAGTACGCCTCGCCGGACTGGTTCGCATTTCCCGCCACCATTCCCAATGACCCTCTTTATCAAGACCACTGGGGCCACAACAATACGGCTCAAATGATTTCCTATGACTGGTCGACCTACAGC
>JADGEP010000180.1 GCA_016744275.1 Candidatus Krumholzibacteriia bacterium
AATCAGCAGGATTCTTTTAGTTTTACGATGGTTGCTTCAATGCTTGAATATATTTGACAATCATTCATACTGTCATACATATGACCAAGTCATTGTAAGGACAGCCACACGCCCCACATAAAAAATGGCAGCAATTAATTCTAACACAAATTTTCAATTTCAAAGCCAATTTTCACCAAGAATTTGAACTGTTTTCCAAAAAAAATTATGAATCGCTTAGCGTAGAAATTCTAAAAAGTGGACCTTTTCATGCCGTGAACATTCTTAAAAGTGGACCTTTTGTTGCCTGAAAATTATTGAAAATTGCGGCCATGTTCCAATGGTAGAAAAACCAGAGGAGACGGCTTTGTCCTATATGGCGTTTGTGCGTGGCCTTCAGAGCAAAGGGGCGGTTCCTCCAATGCAGATCCTCACAAAATAGACCCTAGTTGTCTTTAAGTTCTGATTTGATGAGGGCGACTGCTGTTTGAATATCTTCTTTGTTTAATTTGCCCTCCTTAAAAAAGAGGACCCGATCTTCGGGATCCAAAACAATGATGGCGCTCTCTTTTTCCAGCAACGGTTCAAACACGCCACCGTTGGCGTCGAAGCAGGCGGCATACAGAATGGTGTCTTCCATGCCCAGAAAAGCACTCATCTCGGCCTCGAGTTGCTTGTGCAACGTCGTGGTGCCGCAGATGAATCGCACCGAACTGAGACCATAACCCCACTCGTCCAGGGCGCGTTTGGCGGCAGCTGTCACCCGGGGGTCCGAAGCCAGTCCCAGATAATTGTTGGCACAGAAGTTCAGGACCTTCTTGCCCGCCACGGTGATCTCGGCCCCCTGGGGGCTTTCCAAAACACGCTCTTCCTTATAAAGCCCCTGCTCCCGGATGGAATCCAACTCGGTGCGCAGAACTTCGCCAAATTTCCCGTACATCGTCCGCCTCCCGGCCGTTGCAAATGCTGGTGTTAGTACTTCATCGCCATCTCATCCAGGCCCACGTTGGGCACCTTGTCAGCCCAGCCGGCCTGACCAAAGGCGATCATGCGGGCCTTGACCACTTCAGCCATAGCAATGCGCGCAGGCTTCATGTAATCCCGCGGATCAAACTTGCTCGGCTGCTCGGCAAAGAGCTTGCGGATGGCGCCGGTGATGGCCAGGCGGTTGTCCGTATCGACGTTGATCTTGCGCACGCCATGCTTGATGCCCTGCTGGATCGCTTCGACGGGCACGCCGTAGCTTTCCTTCATTTCGCCACCGTGGTTGTTGATGATCTCCAACAACTCGGCGGGCACCGAACTGGAACCGTGCATCACCAGATGGGTGTTGGGCAGCCGGCGGTGGATCTCTTCAATGAGGCTCATCTTCAAGACATCGCCCGTCGGCTTCTGGGTGAATTTGTAAGCACCGTGGCTGGTGCCGATGGCCACCGCCAGGGCGTCACAACCAGTGTCCTTCACGAACTGCTCGGCTTCATCCGGATCGGTCAGGTGCTCTGCCGCTTCGTCTTCACTGAGGCCGGCGCCGTGGCCGTCTTCGATGCCACCGAGGCAACCAATCTCCGCTTCCACCGTCACGCCCAGGGCGTGGGCCTTGGCCACCACCTGCTGAGTCACGTCCACATTATAATCGTAGGAGGCGGGCGTTTTGCCGTCGGCCTCGAGCGAGCCGTCCATCATCACCGAGGTGAAGCCTTGGTCGATGGCACTGAAGCAGGTCTCGGGACTGTTGCCGTGATCCTGGTGCATAGCGATGGGGATGTTGGGATTCAACTCGGCCGCCGCGAGCATGAGGTGGCGCAGGTAGTTGTCCTGGGAATAGGCGCGTGCGCCGCGGCTGGCCTGCACGATGACCGGGCTGTTGGTTTCGGTGGCCGCCATCATGATGGCCTGGATCTGCTCCATGTTGTTCACATTAAAAGCGCCAACGCCGTAATCGTTTTCAGCGGCGTGGTCGAGCATGACGCGCATGGGGATCAAGGGCATGATATTCTCCTGAGGTTTATGGAAGGGCTGACCGACAGGCGCTCAGCAACATTGGTCGTCAAAGTTCTCAACCAAGCTAAACCAAGCCCGGATCGGAATCAATGCCCCTTGCGGCCATTTTTTCGATTATTGCGTTCCCGCCAGCGCGGTTTATCATGGAACCCACCAAACCCAAGGGGAAACGACCGTGATGACCAGCAAAAATCGACCGTCCCGGTCGCTGATCCGGATGGCCGCCGGACTCGCCATGTGCCTCTCTTTTTGTGGCGTTGCAGCCGCATCAGAAGGCCCGATGCCCATTTTCGTGAGCATTTTGCCCCAGGCGGCCATTGCCCAGGAGATTGGCGGAGAACTGGTGCAGGTCAGTGTATTGGTCGGTCCGGGACACTCTCCCGCGATATATGAGCCCACTCCACGGCAAATGGCGGCCCTCGCCCAGGCCAGAGTTTTCTTTTCCGCTGGGATGCCTTTTGAACGGGGACTGCTGCCTAAAATTACGGGGATGCCGTCCTGCCCCGTTTTGGCGGGCAATCGCCCTGCCCCTGGTACCGCTTCCCACCACGGGCATGATCACGATCATGGCGATGATATCGACCCGCACACCTGGCTGGACCCGATCCAGGCTATGGCCTTGGCCGACACCATTGGCGCCCACCTTATGGATCAATTGCCCTCCCACGCCGTGGCGATTTCCGAGCGATGCGAACATCTCAAGGCGCGACTAGCGGCGTTGGACACGGAAATTGCCCAGGTTTTGGCGCCTCATACTGGCCGCGAGTTTTTCGTTTTTCATCCGGCCTATGGCCATTTCGCCCAACGATACGGATTGGTCCAGGTGGCCGTTGAAGTGGGCGGCCGTGAGCCCGGCGCCCGCCAGTTGGCGGCGGTCATTGACCGGGCCAAGGCGCGCGGCGCCCGGGTCATCGTGGTGCAGCCGCAGTTTTCTCGCCGCTCGGCCAAGACTATTGCCAGAGCCGTTGGAGCGGAAATCCTTGTGCTTGATCCGCTGGCAAAGGATTATGAGGCGAACCTGCGGCACATTGCCGCTTCGCTGGCTTCAGCCCTGGGAACCAAACCATGACCACTGCTACGGCACAGGCCAAGGATCAGGCGACGATCGCCTGTCACGATCTCGCTTTCGGGTATGATAGCAAACCGCTGTTGCAGAAGGTGAACATCGCCATCCCCCAAGGCGACTTCGTTTGCGTGGTGGGCCCCAATGGCAGCGGCAAAACGACGTTGCTGAAACTGGCTCTCGGCCTGTTGCAACCGACCAGCGGCCGCATCGAAATCTTTGGCAAAGCACCGCGCCACGCCCGCGGCCGCATCGGCTACGTACCCCAACACCCACGGCTGGATCCCCTGTTCCCCGTCAGCGCCTTGGACGTGACCCTCATGGGTCGCCTGGGACGGGCGCCGTCGCTGCTGAGTTGGCGCAACCGGGACCAGGAACGGGCACGACAGGCCCTCGATGAAGTGGGCCTGGGCGATCGCATGGACCATCACTTCGCCGCCCTCAGTGGTGGCCAGAAACAGCGGGTGCTCATTGCCCGCGCTCTGGCTGGTGACCCTGAATTGTTGTTGCTGGATGAGCCGACTGCGGGGCTGGACGCTCACGTGGAAGAAGGCTTCTACCGTCTGCTTGAAGAACTGAACAAGCGATTGACGATTGTCCTGGTATCCCACGATCTGGGTTTCGTATCCGGATTTGTTAAAAGCGTGGTCTGCGTGGGGCACGATGTGATGGTGCACCCCACCAGTGAAATCACCGGCGAGATCATTGCCGACTTGTACGGCAGCGACATGCGTCTGGTGCGCCACGACCACCGTTGCAGCGAGGAGGGCCACCAGTGCTAGCCTTTCTCGGGACCGCCTTTTTTGATGCGGTGCGTAGTCATCACTTCATGCAGTACGCCCTGCTCGCTGGTGCACTGGCCAGCGTTTCATGCGGCGTGGTCGGCAGCTTTGTTGTCATCCGGCGCATCAGTTATATCGCTGGCGGCATTGCCCACACGACTTTAGCTGGCCTCGGGGTGGTGCACTATCTACAAGTCGTGCACGGATTCACCGCCATTTCCCCTATGGGCGGCGCGGTCATCGCGGCGTTGTTGGCCGCCGCCATAATCGGTTGGGTGAGCCTGCATTTGAAACAGCGCGAAGACACGGTCATTGGCGCGGTGTGGGCCATGGGCATGGCCATTGGCGTGGTCTTCATCAGTTTGACGCCTGGCTACACCACCGACTTGATGAGCTATCTGTTTGGCAACATCCTGATGGTTTCGTCCACCGACCTGTGGTTGATCGCTGGCTTGGACGTGCTGGTGCTGGTGGTCGTGGCATTGTTCCATAAGCAACTCTTGGCCGTTTGTTTTGACAGCGAATTTGCCGCCCTGCAGGGCGTTCACATCAATCGGTTTTATTTTCTGCTGTTGGGCCTGACGGCTTTGACGGTGGTGCTGCTGGTTTCGGTGGTGGGCATCATCCTGGTCATTGCCTTGCTGACATTGCCTGCGGCCATGGCCAATCTTTTTGCCCGGCGGCTGTGGCAGATGATGGCCATTGCCACTTTAGTCTGTGCGGCTTTGACGACATCTGGTTTGGCCTTGAGTTACGCGCCGGATTTGCCTGCCGGTGCGGTGACAATTTTGCTGACGGGCAGCGCGTTTTTTGCGACGGCGTTGGTAAAGCGGCGGAGATAAAAACGCACCTCTTAAAAATCAGAGGTGCGTTTGATTTTGTATGAATCCGGATCCACAACTCATCCGAATTATTGGTGGAGGCGGCGGGAATCGAACCCGCGTCCGTAACCGGTACCCCAAAAACGTCTACATGCTTAGTCGCCTGTTATTTAACCCGGGGGGAGGCCAGGCGTCATGCCGCCCCAAAGGCTAGTGCTCACTTAAATTTCGCCCCAACCCCAGAGACCTGAGTCGGAACTAGACACCGGTTACGGCGCCCCATTGACAGCTGTTCGGTGACCCCCGGCTGCCGGGACGAGCTGCCTTATTTAGGCAGCCAGTGCGAAGTTGTTTTCGTCACTTAAGTGTTTTTCCACCGTTTTACGAGCACATGGAATCTCGGCATGCGGTCCCTGGTCCCCCGACAACGTCGAAGCCAGATCGCCCCCCTCTGAAAAAACTCTGCCCGAGGGCACAGCTGTTCAGGAGTTCGATATTGAACTGAGCTCAATATAGCGCCCCTGGATAAAATAAGCCACCACCAAGGCAAACCGGTTGACCCGCAACACATTTCCCCATCCGCACAGCTCAATCGGGTATACTTAAGGGCCACTCACTCGAGTTTCAAACTTGGGCCCCATGTCAGGAAGGAATGCTGGATGCGTCGTTGGCTGTTGGGCCCGCTTTTGTGGTTGCTGTGCACGCCGGCGCCTGCCATGGCGGAGCCTGTCTCCTTCCAACTCGACCTGGGCCCGTTTCTATCGGCGGGGTATTTTGATCCCGCTACAGACGACGTTGAAGTGCGCGGGGATTTCAACAACTGGAATGCCAACTCGAATTCGTTGCAGACGACAAATCATGGCCCCCTCTATGGAACAACTTTAAATCTGCCGACCGGCCCCATTGCCTACAAATTCGTGATCGTGCGCAGCGGCGGTGCTGTCGTGTGGGAAGACCACATCCCCAACCGCCAGTGGCAAGTCGCAGCCGGTGCCAATACCATACCGCCGGCTTTCTTTGCAGACCTCGCTGCACCACCGGGCCCGCAAATCATTGGCGCCGACCTTTCGCATGTGCCACAGCTGGAAGACCTCGGCGCAGCTTTCCGCGACCACGGCGAGACGGCTGAATTGCTTCCCTTGATTTCGGCAGCAGGAATTTCCCTGGTTCGGTTGCGCCTCTGGCACACTCCCCCTGAACCGGCCCACGGCCTTGAAGCGACCATCGCCTATGCTCACCAATTGCGTGCCGCCGGCTTTTCCCTTTTGCTGGACCTGCACTATTCCGACACCTGGGCTGACCCCGGTCATCAGCAGCCACCGTCGGCGTGGCAAGATGTCACGGGGACCGCGCTGGCAGATTCGGTGGCGATGTACACCTCGCGCGTTGTCGACCGCTTTGTGGCCGAAGGCCTGCCCCTCTATGGCCTGCAGCTGGGCAACGAAATCGACGGCGGCCTTCTGTGGGATGAGGGGCGCGTCGGAGGGTCGGGCAGTGCCTGGGATACTCCCCAACAGTGGGGCAATATGACGGCTCTGTTGCACGCCGCCGCCGAGGCTGCCCGCGGATCGCTGCCGCCGCAATCCAGCACCCGGCTCATCCTGCATCTGGCCCAAGGTGGAGACAACAACCGCTGCCGAGAATTCTTTGACGCCGTCGTTGCAGCCGGTGTCGACTTTGATGTGATTGGCGTGTCCTACTATCCTTGGTGGCACGGATCACTGTGGCAGCTCGAGAGCAATTTGCGCGACCTGGGACCGCGCTATGGCAAGGAACTGATGGTCGTGGAAACGGCCTACCCATGGACTCTGGAAGCCGCCGATGCCACCGGGAATTTTGTCACTCAGGATACGGTTTTGCCGGCCGGATATTCCCCCACGCCACAGGGGCAATTGGACTTCTTGCGAGATGTGAGGAGAGTTGCCGAAGCCGCTGGCGCTCTGGGGGTTGTCTATTGGGAGCCCGCTTATGTGCCCGTTGCCGGCGGCCCGCCCAATCCCTATGAAAACCTGACGCTGTTTGACTTCGCAGGCGCGGCTTTGCCCGGCCTTCGCTTTGGCCTCGGCGGCACCATTCCTGCTGCTGCTCCGGTGCCACCAGCACCCCAGGAATTGGGCCAAAATGTGCCCAACCCCTTCAATCCCGCCACGGCCATCACTTACAATTTGCGACAGGCCGGGCCCGTGGTTTTAAAGATCTATGATTTGGAGGGGCGACTCGTGCACACGTTGGTTGATACGACCCGAGCAGCGGGCCGGCACGTGGCGCAGTGGTCGGGTCAGGACGACCAGGGACGAGCCCAGGCCTCAGGAGTTTACCTCTATGAATTGAAAACCGGCAGCGGCACCGAACGACGCAAAATGATGCTCGTGCGGTGACCACTGCCGGTCGGTTTTTCTCGCAATTTTCCGGCGGCTATTTTTCGCTCACCAACAGTTTCATGTAGTCGCTCAGATCGGTGATCTTCTCGAAATTCCAGGTCGCCTCGATGATGGCGTCTTGCCGCTCGGTGCTGATGACCGCTTCGCTGTTGGCACGGAACTTCGCGATGAGTTCTTCGTCACTCAGCGGATTGGCCGGACTGCCCTTGGCGTGGTCCACCGTCTCGACGAACTCGCGCCCGTCGTTGGTGACGATCGTGGCGATGGCCCGCTTGGTGCCCGGGAACATGGCATCGATCTCGTCGTTGGCCACCACTTTGATCTTGCCCAGCAGCGCGCGGATGCGCGGGTCGAACAGTTTTTCCTGCTCGAAGCTGTTGGGATACACGCCACCGTCGGCGGCCGCAGCAGCCAGGCAGTACGGCAGGCTGTGGTCGGCCGTTTCCTTCGTCTGCGGGTCGTACTTGCTCGGATCGCTGAGAATGTCCGCGCCCCGGGCCGTGGTCTGGATGTGGATGCTAGCCAGATCCTCGGCCACCAATTCGTTCTTCTGCATGATGTTCAGCACCGCGCTCATGGGCTGGTGGGTCAAGGCTTCGGTGGGGAA